>NZ_JBFBGN010000169.1:0-12882 GCF_040684675.1 Streptomyces sp. NPDC089915
GGTCTCGCCGCGCAGAGCGTCGACTCCGACCTGGACCTGGTCCTCGTGCCGGCCAGGCGGCCGACCGGGCCGGCGACGCCCCCGGAGCCCCCGGAGCCCCCGAGGGCGCCAAGGGTCCCAAGGGCTCCGAGGACCCCAGGGGCCCCAAGGCACCCAAGGCACCGAAAGCCGCCAAGCGCAGGCCCAAGCGCACCGGGTGGCACCGTCTCGTCCCGACCTGGCGGATGGTCCTGGGCGGGATCCTGCTGCTCCTGCTGCTGATCGGCGGCGCGCTGATCGCCGGCTACCTGCTCGTCGACATCCCCCCGGCCAACGCGGCGGCCACCGCCCAGTCCAACGTGTACCTCTACGCGGACGGTTCCCAGCTCGCCCGTGACGGCGAGGTCAACCGCGTCAACGTCCCGCTGTCCCAGGTCCCCCGGAGCGTCCAGGAGGCCGTCCTGGCCGCCGAGGACCGCGACTTCTACTCCGAACGGGCGGTGGACCCCAAGGCGATGCTCCGCGCCGCCTGGAACACCGCGACCGGCAAGGGCACGCAGTCCGGGTCCACCATCACCCAGCAGTACGTCAAGAACTACTACCTGGGCCAGGAACAGACCATCAAGCGGAAGGTGAAGGAGTTCTTCATCGCGATCAAACTCGGTCGTGAGAAGTCCAAGGACTACATCCTCGAGGGCTACCTGAACACCAGTTACTTCGGCCGCAACGCGTACGGCATCCAGGCGGCCGCCCAGGCCTACTACGGCAAGGACGTCAACAAGCTCAGCACCCCCGAGGGCGCCTACCTCGCCACCCTCCTCAACTCCCCCAGCGCCTTCGACGTCGTCTCGCACCCGCAGAGCCGCGACCGCGCCCTCGCCCGCTGGAACTACGTCCTCGACGGCATGGTCAAGAAGAACTGGATGACCCCTCAGGACCGGGCCGCGGCCACCTTCCCCGAGCCGGGCAAGGTCCGCGCCGCCGCCGGGCTGTCCGGCCAGCGCGGCTACCTGGTGGAGGCCGTCAAGGACTACATCGGCGAGCGCAGGATCCTCGACGACAAGACCCTCGCCGAGGGCGGCTACCGGATCACCACCACCATCGACAAGGGCCGCGAGAACGCCTTCGTCGACGCCGTCCAGAAGCAGATGGCCGACAAGCTCGACCCGGCGGCGCGCCCGGCGGACCGGGTGGTGCGGGCCGGCGGGGTCTCCATCGACCCGGCCACCGGCAAGGTCGTCGCCATGTACGGCGGCATCGACTACACGAAGCAGTACGTCAACAACGCGACCCGGCACGACTACCAGGTGGCCTCCACCTTCAAGCCGTTCGTCTTCGCCTCCGCCGTCGAGAACGACTCCCGGACGCAGGACGGCCGCCGGATCACCCCGAACACCGTCTACAACGGCGACAACCGGCGCCGTGTCGTCGGGACCCGGATCCCTTACGCCCCCGAGAACGAGGGCCAGCAGTCGTACGGTCAGATCACCGTCAACACCGCGACCGACCTCTCCGTGAACACCGTCTTCGCCCAGATGGTCGTCGACGTGGGCACGGCGAAGGTCAAGCAGACCGCGATCGACCTCGGCATCCCCGAGGACACCCCGAACTTCGACGCCGGCCCGGCCATGGCCCTGGGCACCATGCAGGCGAGCGTCCTCGACATGACCCAGGCGTACGCGACCCTCGCCGACCACGGCCGGCGCACCCCGTACACCCTCGTGGAGAAGATCACCAAGGAGGGCGACAGCGTGCACCTGCCCGACCGCACCCCGCAGCAGGCCGTGAGCCGGGAATCGGCCGACACGACCACGTCCATGCTGGTCAGCGTCGTGGACAACGGCACCGGTACGGCAGCCCTCGCGGCCGGCCACCCGGCGGCGGGCAAGACCGGCACCGCCGAGCAGGACCGCGCCGCCTGGTTCGCCGCGTACACCCCGGACCTGGTGACAGTGGTCTCGATCATGGGCCAGGACCCGGACACCGGCACCCTCCAGCCCCTGTACGGGGCCCTCGGCGAGGCCCGCGTCGGAGGCGGCGGCTACCCGGCGCGGATCTGGGCGGCCTACACGAAGAAGGCCCTGGAGGGCACGGAGCCGGTGGACTTCGACCTGGAGCTCCAGCCGGGAGCGGCCCAGCTCCCGCCGCCGGTCCAGCCCAGCACCCCGCAGCAGCCGCAGGGCAGCCGCCCGCCGGGCTTCCCGGACCAGAGCGGCCGCCCCAACCCGCCGACCCCGCCGAACGGCGGCCAGGACAACGGCGGGCAGAACCAGGGGGGCCAGAACAACGGCGGCCAGAACCAGGGCGGTCAGAACAACGGGGGCCAGACGAACGGCGGCCAGAACACGGGCGGCCAGACGAACGGCGGACAGACCGACGGAGGCCAGACGAACGGGGGCCAGACCAACGGCGGCCAGACCACCGGGGGCCAGACCACGGGCGGCGACACCACCGGCGGCCAGACCGCCGGCGGCGGCCTCGCCCCGCGCCGCCGCCCGCCGTCGGTGTTCCTGGAGTGACGGGCGGCCGGGCGGTCAGTGCCCGGAGGTGGCCTTCAGCCCCACGACGGCGACCAGCAGCAGGCAGATGAAGAAGATCCGGGCGGCGGTGACGGGCTCCCCCAGCACCGCCATGCCGAGCACCGCCGCACCGGCCGCACCGATGCCCACCCAGACCCCGTACGCCGTACCGATGGGCAGGGTCTTGGCCGCGTAGGACAGCAGCACCATGCTGGCGACGATCCCGGCGCCGGTGAAGACGGACGGCCACAGCCGGGTGAAGCCCTCGGTGAACTTCATGCCGATCGACCAGCCGACCTCGAGCAGACCGGCGACGAGAAGAAGAAACCAGGCCATGACGGCACCTCCGGAACGAGAGCGAACGGGGTGCGTCGTCTTTGCGTCCAGCTACCCGGTACGGCGCGTCTCGTCGGGGCGGTTCCCCACCACCGTAGCAAAGGGCGTGCAAAAGGGCTGGTGACCATGGTCACCAGCCCTTTCCCCGTACCGGAGTACCGGATCAGTCAGAGGTACAGCCCGGTGGAGTCCTTCGACCCCTCCAGCCGCTCCGCCGCCACCGCGTGCAGGTCGCGCTCGCGCATCAGCACGTACGTCGCCCCGCGCACCTCGACCTCGGCGCGGTCCTCGGGGTCGTACAGCACGCGGTCGCCGGGCTCCACGCTCCGTACGTTCTGCCCGACCGCGACCACCTCGGCCCAGGCGAGCCGCTTGCCCACCGCGGCCGTCGCCGGGATCAGGATCCCGCCGCCCGAGCGGCGCTCGCCCTCGGGGGAGTCTGACTTCACGAGCACGCGGTCGTGGAGCATGCGGATGGGCAGCTTGTCGTGGGTGGTGTTCTCGCTCACGCCCCGAACCTACCTGCCGCCGTGCGCCGCACGCTCCGGAGGGTGGTCATCACCGCTTGCGGCGCACGGAGACCACGAGCAGCCCGACCACGCCGACCGCGACCAGCGCGACGGGGGCGATCCGCTCGAAGCGCGGGGCGCCGTCCTCGTGGCGCAGGCCGTCCTTCACGTCGGTGATCAGCCGGTTGACGCAGGCGACGGCGCGTCCGGCGGTCTGGTCGACCGTCGAGGCGACCCTGGCCTTCGCGTCCCCGATGATCGTCTGCGGGTGCATGCGCACGCCGATCTCGTCGAGCGTCTCGGCGAGCTGCTCGCGGCGGCGGACGATGTCCGCCTCGATCTGTGCGGGGGTCCTGGCTTCCGGCACCGCGCTGCCTCCGTCGTCGTGTCTCGTCTTGTAAGGGCTTGATCCGTCATGGACAGTCTGTCAGCTCAGTCAGCTTAGGCTCCTCCCGTACGGATCCCCTCCCGAGGAGAGCACTGACATGAGCGAGCGACTCCAGCCGGGCGACATCGCCCCCGCCTTCACCCTGCCCGACGCGGACGGCAACGAGGTCTCGCTCGCCGACCACAAGGGCCGCAAGGTCATCGTGTACTTCTACCCGGCGGCCCTGACCCCGGGCTGCACGAAGCAGGCCTGCGACTTCACGGACAACCTGGACGTCCTGGCCACCGCCGGCTACGACGTCATCGGAGTCTCCCCGGACAAGCCGGAGAAGCTCGCGAAGTTCCGCGAGCAGGAGCACCTGAAGGTCACCCTGGTCGGCGACCCGGAGAAGGAGGTCCTGGCGGCGTACGGGGCCTTCGGCGAGAAGAAGCTGTACGGCAAGACGGTGACCGGGGTCATCCGCTCCACGGTGGTCGTCGACGAGGAGGGCAAGGTCGAGCACGCCTTCTACAACGTCAAGGCGACGGGCCACGTAGCGAAGATCATCAAGGACCTGGGCATCTGACCCCCGCCCGGCCCCACGGAACGGCCCGCACCCTCCCGGTGCGGGCCGTTCCGCTTATCGGACGAAATTTCCCGTTACCGTCCGGCCGCCATCCCGTTACTCCATGCGAGGGCCGCACAGGTGGCCGAGAACAGGGGGTGGCGGCGATGCCGGTCAGTCCGTACACGAGGGAACGCCTCGCGGAAGCGGCGCGCACGTCGCGGACGCTGAGCGAGGCACTGGAGAAACTGGGGGTGGACCCTCGGAGCGGATCACGTCGCTATGTGCACGACCGGATGCGCAAACTCGGCGTCGACGTCTCCCACTTCGCCAAGGAGGGAGTGAAGTGGACCAGGGAGGTGCTGGCGGAGGCCGTCGTCGGCCGCACCCGTCAGCGTCGCACGGCCGAGACGGTCCTGGTCGAACAGCGCAGCGGGACCGCCCGGCGGATCCCGGGCGACCGCCTCCGGCAGGCACTGGCCGCCCTCGAAGTGCCGGAGCGGTGCGCGCTGTGCGGCAACGAGGGCGCCTGGGCGGGACGGCCGCTCCCCTTGGAGGTGGACCACATCGACGGCAACTGGCGTGACAACCGCCGAGAGAACCTGCGCCTCCTCTGCCCCAACTGCCACTCCACCACGGACACCTACCGAGGGCGCGGGAAGAGGCGGCGGCGGTGAGCACACGCCGACACCATTCGAGGCCCTCAGGTGCGGCGCTTCGCGAGGCCGTGGCCGCGTCGGTCTCGCTGTCCGGGACGCTGCGGCTGCTCGGCCTCCCGGCGAACGGAACGCTGAACGAGAGGCTCAAGCGCTGGATCCTGGAGGAGGGGCTCTCGACGGCGCACTTCCTGGGGCAGGCCCACCAGCGCGGCAAGCCCGGCACCTGCCCGCCGCGGCACGCCGACGAGATCCTCGTCAAGCACGATGCCGGGCGGCGCACGAAGACCACACAGCTGCGCCGGGCCCTCCGCGAGGTGGGCGTACCAGAGCGCTGCGCCGAATGCGGCACTCCCCCCGAATGGCTCGGACTCCCCATGACCCTGGAGGTGGACCACATCAACGGCGACTGGAGCGACGACAGGCGCGAAAACCTCCGGCTTCTATGCCCCAACTGCCACGCGGTTACCGACACCTGGTGCCGCGGCGGACAGTGACGCAAGTCGGTCGCCCCATCCGGCAGAACCGCCGTAGACTAGCGGCAGCCGAATGGACGAATGTCCGATTTGGGCGGCCGTGGTGGAATTGGCCTACACGCAACTTTTAGGTAGTTGTGGGAGAAATCCCTTGAGGGTTCGAGTCCCTCCGGCCGCACACACCGAAGGCCCCGCACGCGAATCGTGCGGGGCCTTCGACATGAAGACGGGTCAGCCCAGGAGGTCCCGGAGGATGGGGATCAGGGCGCGGAAGGCCTGGCCTCGGTGGGAGATGGCGTTCTTCTCCGCGGGGGTGAGTTCCGCGCAGGTGCGGGTGTCGTTCAGGGGCTGGAGGATCGGGTCGTAGCCGAAGCCGCCGCCGCCCGCGGGGGTGTGGCGGAGGGTGCCGAGGAGGCGGCCCTCGACGACGTGTTCCGTGCCGTCCGGGAGGGCCAGGGCGGCCGCGCAGAAGAAGTGGGCGCCCCGGTGTTCGTCGGCGATGTCGCCGAGCTGGTTCAGGAGGAGTTCCAGGTTGGCCCGGTCGTCGCCGTGGGCGCCGGCCCAGCGGGCCGAGAAGATGCCGGGGGCGCCGTTCAGGACGTCGACGCAGAGGCCCGAGTCGTCCGCGATGGCGGGGTGGCCGGTGGCCTGCGCCAGGGCGTGGGCCTTGAGGAGGGCGTTCTCGGCGAAGGTGACGCCGGTTTCCCTGACGTCCGGGACCTCCGGGTACGCGTCCGCGCCGACCAGTTCGTGCGGCAGGCCGGCGTCGGACAGGATGGCGCGGAGTTCGGTGACTTTGCCCGCGTTGCGGGTGGCGAGGATCAGGCGGGTCATGCCGCCATTATCGCGGTGGTCCCGGGTCGTCAGCCCGGGGTGCAGACCTTGGAGATCTCGGCCGCCGCGTCCGCGACCGGCTTGATGTCGGGGGCGGTGTTGCCCTGCTCGACGGAGGTGCGGACGTTCTTGACGGCCGTGCTCATGGAGTCGACGGCCTTGCCGAGGTCGGCGTTGCCGGTCGAGTTCTTGATCTTCTTCAGGTCCGTGTCGATCTGGTTCAGCGCGTTCTGGGTGTCCTGGACGCTGTTGCCGGCGTTCGAGACGGCCTGCTGGAGGTCGTTGACGCTGTTGGCTATGGCCACCGCCGTGTTGGCGCAGTCCATCGCGGTGGAGATGGCGTCGCAGGAGGCGAGCGCCGGGACCGTGAGGGTGGCCGTCAGGGCCAGGGCGGCCAGGCGGAGCTTCGGCCGGGTGAGGTGCGGGTTCATGTGGTTCCCCCCGAGGGCGTGGATACGGGTACGGGTACGGGTACGGGCGCGCGGCCGTGAGACCGTGCGCCCGTACCGGCGTAGACGCGGACCCGCCGCGCGCGGTTGCCGGGGCCCGGCCGGACCGGGCCCTACGGGAGCTGGAGCTCCAGGGCGCCGAGCTGGAGGGCTTCGAGGTCGGCGCAGCCGCCGGCGGCGAGGTCGAGGAGGGCGTTGAGCTCCTTGCGGTCGAAGGGCTCGCCTTCGGCGGTGCCCTGGACCTCGACGAAGCGGCCGTCGCCGGTGCAGACGACGTTCATGTCGGTCTCGGCGCGCACGTCCTCCTCGTAGCAGAGGTCGAGGAGGGGGACGCCGTCGACGATGCCGACGCTGACGGCGGCGACGGTGCCGGTCAGGGGCTTGCGGCCGGCCTTGATCAGCTTCTTCTTCTGGCCCCAGGCGATGGCGTCGGCGAGGGCGACGTAGGCGCCGGTGATGGCGGCGGTGCGGGTGCCGCCGTCGGCCTGGAGGACGTCGCAGTCCAGGACGATGGTGTTCTCGCCGAGGGCCTTGTAGTCGATGACGGCGCGCAGCGAGCGGCCGATGAGGCGGGAGATCTCGTGGGTGCGGCCGCCGATCTTGCCGCGGACGGATTCGCGGTCGCCGCGGGTGTTGGTGGAGCGGGGGAGCATCGAGTACTCGGAGGTGACCCAGCCCTCGCCGCTGCCCTTGCGCCAGCGCGGGACGCCTTCGGTGAAGGAGGCGGTGCAGAAGACCTTGGTGTCTCCGAAGGAGACGAGGACGGAGCCCTCGGCGTGCTTGCTCCATCCGCGTTCGATGGTGACCGGGCGGAGCTGTTCGGGCGTACGGCCGTCAATGCGAGACATGGCTGTGAGCCTAGTCGTTGCGGGGGCCGGCCGGGTGACGGGCGCGGGGAGCGGAAGGGGCGGCGGGGATACGGGTGGACCCCGTCCGGTCGGGCCGGTACGGGGTCCTCGTCATGCTCCGCGGGGGCGGATCACATCATGTCCTCGATCTCGCCGGCGATCGGGTCGGCGTCGGTGCCGATGACGACCTGGACGGCGGTGCCCATCTTGACGACGCCGTGGGCGCCGGCGGCCTTGAGGGCGGCCTCGTCGACGAGGTCGGGGTTGACGACCTCGGTGCGCAGGCGGGTGATGCAGCCCTCGACCTCTTCGATGTTCTCGATTCCGCCGAGCCCGGCGACGATCTTCTCAGCCTTGGTGGCCATGTGTTTCTCCCTGAGTGTGGCGAAGAACGAGTCTCGGCGGCCGTAACCAGCTGCGTCCGCTTCGTCACGGTAGCTCACGGTTGGCCTATCTACGCGAGCACGGGTCTGGGGTCTGCCGAATGATGACGATCAGCAGCACCCTGCCCCACAACTGGTCTACACCAGTGTGCCGTACGTGCTGCGACTGCCAAAACGGGCGGCCCAGGGAGGAAGCGGATGAGCGCGAGCAGCGCGGCGGCGGCGCCACGGAACCAGTGGTGGAACGGCCTCTTCCAGGGGCTCCAGAAGATGGGGCGCAGTCTCCAGCTCCCGATCGCCGTGCTGCCGGCGGCCGGCATCCTGAACCGGCTCGGGCAGCCGGACGTGTTCGGCAAGGACGGGCTGGACTGGACGCGGGTGGCGAAGGTGATGGCGGGGGCGGGCGGGGCGCTGCTCGACGCCGACCTGGGCCTGCCGCTGCTGTTCTGCGTGGGCGTGGCGATCGGGATGGCCAAGAAGGCGGACGGTTCGACCGCGCTGGCGGCGGTGGCGGGGTTCCTCGTCTACCGGGGGGTGCTGCACGCCTTTCCGAAGAGGTGTCCGGAGGGGACGAGGGACATCGCGGGGGGCTGCCTGACCTCGGCCGACGCCTTCGCGGGGTACACGTACCAGAATCCCGGGGTGTTCGGCGGGATCGTGATGGGGCTGCTGACGGCCTGGTTCTGGCAGCGGTACCACCGGGTGAAGCTGGTGGACTGGCTGGGCTTCTTCAACGGGCGCCGGCTCGTGCCGATCATCATGTCGTTCGTGGCGATCGCGTTCGCCGTGGTGTGCCTGTGGGTGTGGCCGCCGGTGGGTGACGCGCTGGAGCACTTCTCGGACTGGCTGATCGGTCTGGGGGCGTGGGGTGCGGGGATCTTCGGTGTGGCGAACCGGGCGCTGCTGGTGATCGGCCTGCACCAGTTCCTGAACGTGCCGGTGTGGTTCCAGTTCGGTTCGTTCACCACGCCCGAGGGTCAGGTGAAGCACGGTGACATCAACATGTTCCTGGCGGGGGACCCGCACGCGGGGCTGTTCCTGAGCGGGTTCTTCCCGATCATGATGTTCGCCCTCCCGGCGGCGGCGCTGGCGATCACGCACTGCGCGAAGCCGCTGCGGCGCAAGGAGGTCGGCGGGCTGATGCTGTCGGTGGGCCTGACCTCGTTCGTCACGGGCATCACCGAGCCGCTGGAGTACTCGTTCCTGTTCGTGGCGCCGCTGCTGTACGCGGTCCACGCGGTGCTGACGGGGGTGTCGATGGCGGTGACGTGGGCGCTGGGGGTGCACGACGGCTTCAGCTTCTCGGCCGGTCTGATCGACTACGTCATCAACTGGGGGCTGGCGACCAAGCCGTGGCTGATCGTCCCGATCGGGCTGGGGTTCGCCGTCGTCTACTACCTGGTGTTCCGCTTCGCGATCACGGCGTTCGACATCCCGACGCCGGGGCGGGAGTCGGACGAGGAGATCGAGGCGATGCAGGCGGAGAACACCAAGGCGTAGCTTTCGGGGCTTTCGCCGCAACCGCCTTGGGACACAAGGCCCGGGCCTTCGGATCCAGCGATCCGGAGGCCCTTCGTCCTGTGGCCTAGGCCACACAAAATCGAAGGTTCCTTATCTAACCCCGACCGTGCTACAACTGGTCTACACCACCTAATGGTGTAGACCATGCAGCTGCCGAGCAGCCAGTGGTCCCCCATTTCCGAGACGCCGCCACCCCCATTTTCCATGTCCCCAGGCAGCGCCTTGTCCACTGGAGGAACCCATGTCCACAGCGACCGCTGCGGAGAAGAAGAAGGGCGCTGGCGTGATGGCCGTCATGCAGCGCATCGGCCGGAGCCTCATGCTCCCCGTCGCGGTGCTGCCGGCCGGCGCTCTGCTCATCCGCCTCGGCCAGGACGACATGCTCGGCAAGGCGTCGCTGCCGGACTTCATCAACAAGATCGCCACCTACATGGCGGCCGGTGGTGACGCGATCATCGGCAACATGGCGCTGCTGTTCGCCGTCGGCATCGCGATCGGCTACGCGAAGAAGTCGGACGGCTCGACGGCCCTGGCCGCCGTCACCGGTTACCTGGTCTTCCAGAAGGTGCTCGGCACCTTCACCGACTCGAGCCTGCCGCAGATCGAGAAGGTCGTCGACCACAAGGTCGTCCTCGTGGACGCGCCCGTCGACGCCAAGGTCCTCGGCGGCGTCGTGATGGGCCTCGTCGTCGCCCTGCTCTACCAGAAGTTCTACCGGACCAAGCTGCCGGACTGGGCGGGCTTCTTCGGCGGCCGCCGTCTCGTCCCGATCCTCTCCGCCTTCGCGGGCCTGCTGATCGGCATCGTCTTCGGTCTGATCTGGCCGGTCCTCGGCCAGGGCATCCACGGCTTCGGCGAGTGGCTCGTGGGCTCGGGCGCCGTCGGCGCGGGCATCTTCGGTGTCGCCAACCGTGCGCTCATCCCGGTCGGCATGCACCACCTGCTCAACTCCTTCCCGTGGTTCCAGGCGGGCGAGTACAACGGCAAGAGCGGCGACATCGGCCGCTTCCTCGCCGGCGACCCGAGCGCCGGACAGTTCATGACCGGCTTCTTCCCGATCATGATGTTCGCCCTTCCGGCGGCCTGCCTCGCGATCGTCCACTGCGCCCGCCCCGAGCGCCGCAAGGTCGTCGGCGGCATGATGTTCTCCCTCGCGCTCACCGCGTTCGTCACCGGTGTCACCGAGCCCATCGAGTTCACCTTCATGTTCATCGCCCCGGTGCTGTACGCGGTCCACGCGGTCCTGACCGGTGTGTCCATGGCCCTGACCTGGGCGCTCGGCATGAAGGACGGCTTCGGCTTCTCGGCCGGCGCGATCGACTTCTTCCTCAACCTCGGCATCGCGACCAAGCCGTGGATGCTCGTCCTGGTGGGCCTGTGCTTCGCGGCCCTCTACTACGTGATCTTCCGCTTCGCGATCACCAAGTGGAACCTCCCGACGCCGGGCCGCGAGTCCGACGAGGAGCTCGCCGAGCTGGCGAAGGCCGAGGCCAAGTAGGCCCGGTGGTCCCCGCAGTCCCGTAGGCGGCAACTACGCGACGGAGCCCCCGCTCTCCCGGAAGGGAGGGCGGGGGCTCCGTCGTGTCGCGTCGCGGTGCGCGGTGTCGTGCCGTCGGCTCAGACCTCGTACACGGCGCCGGCGTACGCCAGGTCGACGCGGCCGTCGTAGACCGCGCGGGCGTCGGCCAGGTTCCGCTCGGCGTCCGTCCACGGCGGGATGTGCGTCAGCACGAGCCGCCCGACCCGTCCGCCGCGCGCGTACTCCCCGGCCTCACGCCCGTTGAGGTGGAGGTCCGGGATGTCCTCCTTGCCGTGCGTGAAGGAGGCCTCGCACAGGAACAGGTCCGCGCCCTCGGCGAGCATCCCCAGCTCCGGGCAGACCCCGGTGTCCCCGGAGTACGCCAGCACCCGCCCGCCGTGCTCGACGCGGATCCCGTACGACTCGACCGGGTGGCAGACCCGCTCGGTGCGGACGGTGAAGGGGCCGATCTCGAAGCTGCCCGGCTTCAGGGTCCGGAAGTCGAAGACCTCGCTCATGGACCGCTCGTCCGGGACGTCGTCGTAGGCCGTGCTCAGCCGCCGCTCCGTGCCCTCCGGCCCGTACACGGGCAGGGGGCCGCAGCGGCCGCCCTCGTGCCGGTAGAAGCGGGCGACGAAATAGGCGCACATGTCGATGCAGTGGTCGGCGTGCAGATGGCTCAGGAAGATCGCGTCGAGGTCGTAGAGGCCGCAGTGGCGCTGGAGCGCGCCGAGGGAGCCGTTGCCCATGTCGAGGAGCAGCCGGAAGCCGTCGGCCTCGACGAGATAGCTCGAACAAGCCGAATCCGCGGACGGGAAGGACCCCGAACAGCCGACGACGGTGAGCTTCATGGAGCGTGAACCTCCGTGGACGGTCCGTGGACGGAGTGCGGGCCGTGCGTGCGTCGAGCGTAAGGCGCGAAACCTCCGGTCGCTCCTCCGCGGCAGGCCGTTGTGGGGGGAATCACCTGTGCTGTCACCCAGGGGAGCGACGAGGGGTACGGACGTTGCCGCGTCGCTGCCGCGCCCCGGGTGGCCGACGAGGCTACGGTCGGTTTATGGACACGTCCTGGTGGTACGCCGTGGTGGCGGCGGTCGCCGTGGTGGTGGTGGTTCTGCTCCCCCGGCACGTCAGGAGGCGTGCGGGCGCGCCGCCGTCGCCGCCGCACGGGCTGGGGCCGCCGCCGCGGGTGCGGCCCGGTGAGCTGTGGTCCCTGGCCGACGGGAGGCCCTGCCTGGTGCTGTCGGCGCGGCCGCAGCGGGAGTCGGCGCGGGTGGCGTGGATCGTGGGCAAGTACGACGACCGGCGGCCCGGGGTGATCCCGCTGCCGCCGGGCACGGTGGGCGCCGGCGGGCGCGGCGGCTTCCTGGAGGCGGACCGGCCGGAGGAGGTCTCGGTGTGGGAGTTCCGCCGGATGCTCGGGACGCTGGACCCGGTGCTGTGGGACGAGGCCAAGGGGCTGGGAGGCGGTGCCGGATGAAGGGCGTCAGGCTGCGGCGCGTCTACGACCCGCCCGAGCCGGGGGCGGACGGCGTACGGGTCCTCGTGGACCGGCTGTGGCCGCGCGGGCTGTCGAAGGAGGCGGCGGCGGTGGACGAGTGGCCGAAGGCGGTGACCCCGTCCGGGGAGCTGCGGAAGTGGTTCCACGGCGGGGGGTCGGCGGACGAGTTCCGGGCGCGGTACGAGGCGGAGCTGGCGGAGCCGGGGGCGGTGGCGGAGCTGGAGCGGCTGCGGGCCCTGGCGGGGGCCGGGCCTCTGACGCTGCTCACGGCGGTCCGTGACCCCGCCGAAAGCCATGCGGCGATCCTTGCGGAGCACCTCGCGCGGTGACGCGGCCGGGTCGGCGGGTGCCGCTGCGCAGGGCTGGGTCCCCTACCCGCCCTTCGCCCGTTCCCCGGGGGCTCCGCCCCCGGACCCCGTT
>NZ_JBFBGN010000170.1:0-12806 GCF_040684675.1 Streptomyces sp. NPDC089915
CCCCGCCGGCGTTTGAGGCGCGGGGAGCGGTGCGGTCAGCGCTGGACCTTCAGGACGTTGCCGATCACGTTGTCCGGGAGGAGGTCGTTGCACTGGAGTTCCGCCGTCTGCGTCAGGGCGTCGTCCCGGCAGACGTAGAAGTCCTTGTACGCCAGCTGGAGCCCGTACGAGGTGCCCGCCAGGAGCAGGGCCAGCGTCGCCGAGACCATGCCGCTGATCGCCGCCGCCCGCTGCGGCCGGGCCGCCGGGCCGAGGTCGGAGAGGCCGCCGGGCCGGGCCGGGGTGCCCTTCTCCGGGTCGGCCGGGGTCGCCGCGCGGCCGCGCAGCGCGCTGATGCCCCAGTACATGGCCAGTGCGCCCAGCAGCAGCCCCACCGAGGGGATCCCGAAGATCCCGAAGAAGAACCCCCACATGCCCGCGAGCATCGCGTACCGCGCGCGCCGCTGGACCGGGTCCATCGGGTCCCAGCGGGCCGGCCCCCCGGGCTCCTTGCCGGGGTTCGGGTCGGACGGGCCCGACGGGCCGCCGCCGTCGCGCGGGCGCTGCGGCTGCCGGGGCTGCCAGGGCTGGTCGGGCCGGCCCTCCGGTGGCGCCGCGAAGGGGTTGTCGTCGGTGGAGGGGTCGGGCTGACGGCGGTCCGGCATCGAGTGGCTTACTTCCCCTGTGTCGTGGACGTGTAGCCCTGACGCTACCGCCCGGCCGTCCCCCCGTCCCTCGGGGGCGGTCCCGTGTGCCGGTATCGTTGCAGGCGGTCGGTGGCTTCGTATGGTTCCCCGTATATCGGTACCCCGAAGTTTCGTATGACCACACAAGACCAACGTCGCAAATCCTGTGAGAAAGGGCCTCCCATGGCCGCCTCCCGCCTGGTCGTGCTGGTTTCCGGCTCCGGCACCAACCTCCAGGCCCTGCTCGACGCCATCGACGCCCACCCCGGCGGTGCCGAGGGATTCGGTGCCGAGGTGGTCGCCGTCGGGGCCGACCGCGAGAACATCGCCGGTCTGGAGCGGGCCGAGAAGGCCGGGATCCCGACCTTCGTGTGCCCGGTCAAGGCCTACGGGAGCCGTGAGGAGTGGGACACCGCCCTCACCGGGGCCACCGACGCGTACGCGCCGGACCTCGTGGTCTCCGCGGGATTCATGAAGATCGTCGGCAAGAACTTCATCGACCGCTTCGGCGGCCGGTTCATCAACACCCACCCCGCCCTCCTCCCGGCGTTCCCCGGAGCGCACGGGGTGCGGGACGCCCTCGCGTACGGGGCCAAGGTCACGGGCTGCACGGTCCACTTCGTGGACAGCGGCGTGGACACCGGTCCGATCATCGCCCAGGGTGTCGTGGAGATCGGGGACGGGGAGGACGAAGCCGCGCTCCATGAGCGCATCAAGGAAGTCGAGCGCAAGCTGCTCGTCGACGTCGTGGGGCGCCTGGCCCGGCACGGCTACCGCATTGAGGGACGAAAGGTAACAATCCAGTGACCGCCAACGAAACGACGACGGCTACCACCCAGCGGCCGATCCGCCGTGCGCTCGTCAGTGTCTACGACAAGACGGGACTGGAAGACCTGGCCCGCGGCCTGCACGAGGCGGGCGTCGCGCTCGTCTCGACCGGCTCCACCGCGTCGAAGATCGCCGCGGCCGGCGTGCCCGTCACCAAGGTCGAGGAGCTGACCGGCTTCCCCGAGTGCCTCGACGGCCGCGTCAAGACCCTCCACCCGCGCGTGCACGCCGGCATCCTCGCCGACCTGCGCCTGGAGGACCACCGCCGCCAGCTCGCCGAGCTGGGCGTCGAGCCCTTCGACCTGGTGATCGTCAACCTGTACCCCTTCCGGGAGACCGTCGCCTCCGGCGCCACCCCGGACGAGTGCGTCGAGCAGATCGACATCGGCGGCCCGTCGATGGTCCGCGCCGCCGCCAAGAACCACCCCTCGGTCGCGGTCGTCACCAGCCCCGCCCGCTACGCCGACGTGCTCGCCGCCGCCCAGGGCGGCGGTTTCGACCTCACCGCCCGCAAGCGGCTCGCGGCCGAGGCCTTCCAGCACACCGCCGCGTACGACGTCGCCGTGGCCTCCTGGTTCACGAACGCGTACGCCCCGGAGGCCGAGGAGGGCGTCCTGCCCGAGTTCCTCGCCGGCGCGTGGGAGCGCAAGTCGACCCTGCGCTACGGCGAGAACCCGCACCAGGCCGCCGCGCTCTACACCGACGGCCAGCCGGGCGGGCTCGCCAACGCCGAGCAGCTGCACGGCAAGGAGATGTCCTTCAACAACTACGTGGACACCGAGGCCGCCCGCCGCGCCGCCTACGACCACGAGGGCCCCTGCGTCGCGATCATCAAGCACGCCAACCCGTGCGGCATCGCGGTCGGCGCGGACGTCGCCGAGGCGCACCGCAAGGCGCACGCCTGTGACCCGCTGTCGGCGTTCGGCGGCGTCATCGCCGTCAACCGCCCGGTGACCGTCGAGCTCGCCGAGCAGGTCGCGGAGATCTTCACCGAGGTCATCGCCGCCCCGGCGTACGAGGACGGCGCGCTGGAGGTCCTGGCCAAGAAGAAGAACATCCGCGTCCTGAAGGTGGACGGCACCCCGCACCAGCCGGGCGACCTCAAGCCCGTCAGCGGCGGCGTGCTGCTCCAGCACTCCGACGTCTTCCAGGCCGAGGGCGACGACCCGGCGAACTGGACGCTGGCCACCGGCGACGCCCTGTCCGCCGAGGAGCTCGCCCACCTCGCCTTCGCCTGGCGGGCCTGCCGTGCCGTGAAGTCCAACGCGATCCTGCTGGCCAAGGACGGCGCCTCGGTCGGCGTCGGCATGGGCCAGGTCAACCGCGTCGACTCGGCGAAGCTGGCCGTCGAGCGGGCGGGCGCCGAGCGCGCCCAGGGCTCGTACGCGGCCTCGGACGCCTTCTTCCCCTTCCCGGACGGGCTGGAGATCCTGACCGCCGCCGGTATCAAGGCGGTCGTCCAGCCGGGCGGTTCGGTCCGTGACGAGCAGGTCGTCGAGGCGGCGCAGAAGGCGGGCGTGACCATGTACTTCACGGGTACGCGCCACTTCTTCCACTGAGCCGCGGCCCGGCTCCGGATACGGCGAAGGCCGCCACCCGCTGGTGCGGGTGGCGGCCTTCGCCGCGTGCGAGCGGTGGTGCGGGGAGCGGTTACTTCGTCTTGACGACGAGGGTGCCGGCCGCGCGGTCGTGCCAGCCCTGGAGCTTGCCCGAGTTGTCGAAGAACGGGGAGAGGTAGACCAGGAGCTGGCCGATGCCGCAGAGGACGCTGCCGACCATGGGGATGATCCAGCGGATGAAGCCGCCGCCGATGCCGGGGGCCTGACCGGTGTTCTCCTTGACGACCTTCAGGCCGAGCGCCATCTTGCCGAGCGTGGCGCCGACGAAGGCGATCATCAGCCATTCGTAGAGCAGCGTGATGAGGAAGAACACGAAGATGGCGCCGAAGAACGCGGCGACGATGCCGCCGGCCTGGGCGGCCGCGTCGTTGACGCAGGTCTGGTACTGCGGCGACAGCGGGTCGATGCCGGAGCAGTCGTCGATGGACTTCGAGGCGCCGAACACGCCGGCCAGGCCGATCGCGCTGAAGACGGCGTACAGGATGCCGATGGCCAGGCCGTCGATCAGGCGGGCGCCGAAGCGGCGGCCCATCGGGGCGACCTGGACGGTGCCGAGACCCGCGACGTTGATGTAGCCGTTGTTGGCCTGCAGCGTGCCGGGAGCCTGCGGCGGGACGCCGTACGGCTGCTGGCCCTGCTGCGGGTAGCCGTAGCCGGCCTGCGGCGGGACGCCCTGGGGGGCCTGCTGCGGGTAGCCGTAGCCGGGCTGCTGTCCCTGCGGCGGCTGCTGCTGCCCGTAAGGGTTGTTCGGGTCGCCGAAGCTCATCTGGGTGTTTCCTCCGTGAAGTGCGGGGACGCACGGCACGCTGGAGGACACTTGCTTCTGCGGTACGCCCCCCGGCACTGCCCGCGGCACTCATTGCGTTCGTCTTGCTGCCCGTCATCGTGGTGGGCCCGCACCGGGCTTGTCCAGTTGGTTGCGGAGCCGGGTCAGACTTGTTGTGCAAGTGCAATGAAGAGCGGGTTCCGGCCACCGCCCGACTGGAAGCGGGGCCGCCCCATCCGGAAGGATGCCCTCATGAGCGCCCAGATTCTCGACGGCAAGGCCACCGCGGCCGCGATCAAATCCGAACTGACCGCCCGGGTGGCGGCGCTGAAGGAGCGGGGCGTCACCCCGGGCCTCGGCACCCTCCTCGTCGGCGACGACCCGGGTAGCCGCTGGTACGTCAACGGCAAGCACAAGGACTGCGCCGAGGTCGGCATCACCTCCATCCGCCGCGAACTGCCCGCCACGGCCTCCCAGGAGGAGATCGAGGCGGTCGTGCGCGAGCTGAACGAGGACCCGGAGTGCACCGGGTACATCGTGCAACTCCCGCTCCCCAAGGGCATCGACACCAACCGCGTCCTGGAGCTGATGGACCCGGCCAAGGACGCCGACGGCCTGCACCCGACCTCGCTGGGCCGGCTGGTCCTGGGCATCGAGGGCCCGCTGCCCTGCACCCCGTACGGCATCGTCGAGCTGCTGCGCCACCACGAGGTCGAGATCAACGGCGCGCACGTGGTCGTCCTCGGCCGCGGCATCACCGTGGGGCGCTCCATCGGGCTGCTGCTCACCCGCAAGTCCGAGAACGCCACCGTGACCCTGTGCCACACCGGTACGCGCGACCTCGCCGCGCTGCTGCGCCAGGCGGACATCGTCGTCGCGGCGGCGGGCGTCCCGCACCTGGTCAAGCCGGAGGACGTCAAGCCGGGCGCGGCCGTCCTCGACGTCGGCGTCAGCCGCGACGAGGACGGCCGGATCGTCGGGGACGTCCACCCGGGCGTCGCCGAGGTGGCGGCCTGGATCTCCCCGAACCCGGGCGGCGTCGGCCCGATGACCCGCGCGCAGCTGCTGGTGAACGTGGTCGAGGCGGCGGAGCGGGCCGGCAGTGCGGGCTGAGCACGACGCGAGCGGCGCGGACACGACCGGCGGCGGCGACGCGGCCGGCGGTGCGAACGGGGCTGCCAGGGCGGGCAGTGCCGACGCGGCCCGCGGTGCGAACGGGTCCGCGAGGGCGGCCGGTACCGACGCGACCGGCGGCGCGAACGGGGCCGCCAAGGCCGGCGCGGCCGGGGCCGCCAAGGCCGGCGGTGCGAACGGGGCCGCGGTCGGCGGGGATCCGGGTGCCGGTCCCGCGCGGGCCGCGGCGCGGTCGCGGCGGTTTCCCGCCGTCACCCAGGACACCGCCCGTCCCGAGGGCGCCGGCCGGGCCATCCCCGGTGCCGTGTCCACGCCCGCCCGCCAGTGGCCGATGCTCAGCGTCCTCGCCGCCACCGCCGTCGGCCTGCTGACCACCGCGATGGGGCACCCGCGCATCGGCTGCCTCGTCATCGGCATCGCCCTGATCGCGGCCGCCGTGATGCGGCGCGCGCTGCCCTCGGTGGGGATGCTCGCCGTGCGCTCCCGCTTCACCGACATGGTCACGTACGGGCTGCTGGGCGTGGCGATCACGCTGCTGGCGCTGGTGATCGAGCCGAAGCCGCTGCTGCACCTCCCCTTCCTGGAGACGGCCGTCCGCTTCACCGTCCGCTGACCGGACGTCCGACGCCGCGCCGCCGGGACACCCCGCGGCGCGGCGCGCCCGTCCCCTCGAAGGGCCCTGGAAGGGACGGATTTCCGCACTGGAGCGCAGGTCGCGCGTGCGTTCGGACCTTCGAACCCGGGGGTCGTGTGCCGTGGACCACAGGCACCGGGGGGTTGGGGACCCCTCGGGTCGGATAGCCTGACGGGCGGATGTCTCTTCACGTCAAGATTCGCAGGACAGGGAAGCGGCGTCCTCCCCATTACCTGGGACCCAGCACACGGGGCGGGGACGCCCCACCGCCAGCTGTCTAACGGAGAAGGCCATGACCCGCACTCCCGTGAATGTCACCGTGACCGGCGCTGCCGGCCAGATCGGTTACGCCCTGCTCTTCCGCATCGCCTCCGGCCACCTGCTCGGCGCGGACGTGCCGGTCAAGCTCCGCCTCCTGGAGATCCCGCAGGGCATGAAGGCCGCCGAGGGCACCGCCATGGAGCTCGACGACTGCGCCTTCCCGCTCCTCAAGGGCATCGACATCTTCGACGACCCGAACCAGGGCTTCGACGGCGCCAACGTCGCCCTCCTCGTGGGCGCCCGCCCGCGCACCAAGGGCATGGAGCGCGGTGACCTGCTCTCCGCCAACGGCGGCATCTTCAAGCCGCAGGGCGCCGCGATCAACGCGCACGCCGCGGACGACATCAAGGTCCTGGTCGTGGGCAACCCGGCCAACACCAACGCGCTCATCGCGCAGGCCGCCGCCCCGGACGTCCCGGCCGAGCGCTTCACCGCGATGACCCGCCTGGACCACAACCGCGCCCTGTCGCAGCTCGCGCAGCGCACCGGTGCCGACCTCACCGAGATCAAGCGCCTCACCATCTGGGGCAACCACTCGGCGACCCAGTACCCGGACATCTTCCACGCGGAGATCGCCGGCAAGAACGCCGCCGAGGTCGTCAACGACGAGCAGTGGCTGGCCGACACCTTCATCCCGACCGTCGCCAAGCGCGGCGCCGCGATCATCGACGCCCGTGGCGCGTCCTCGGCCGCCTCCGCCGCCAACGCCGCCATCGACCACGTCCACACGTGGGTCAACGGCACCGCCGCCGGCGACTGGACCTCCATGGGCGTTCCGTCGGACGGCTCCTACGGCGTCCCGACGGGCATCATCTCCTCCTTCCCCGTCACCACCAAGGACGGCAAGTACGAGATCGTCCAGGGCCTGGACATCAACGAGTTCTCCCGCAAGCGCATCGACGCCTCCGTGGCGGAGCTCGTCGAGGAGCGCGACGCGGTCCGCGAGCTCGGCCTGATCTGATCCACCCGTACTGATCAGGGGGTTCACACCTACGCCTGATCAGTACGAACACCCTTGCGCCCCGGCCAAACCAGGCCGGGGCGCTTTGGCGTGAATCGGCCTGTCGGTTCACGTAGGGGCTTCATAAGGTCGCCCGGTGACCGACCCCCTGATCCCCCCTCAGCCCGGCGGCGACACCCCGGCGGACCCGCGCGACGGCCGCCCACCGGTCCATCCCTCCCTCAGCGAGGCGGGCCGCCTGCTGTGCGCGGGCACCTACCTCGACGGCTCCTACCGCGACCGCGTCATCGACGAGCTGTACGTCCACGAGGAGCGGATCGCCGCCCCCTCGTACGGCTTCGACGCCACCCGGGTCCTGGCCCACGCCCTGCGCGCCCGGCGCGTCGAGCTCGCCTGGGCCGCCGGGATCATCGGCGCCTGGCTGGTCGGCGTCCTGCTGACCAGCGGGCTGATCACCCTGCTGCTCGTCCCCTTCCTGCTGCTGGGCTTCGCCGACTGGCTCCGCGACCGGACGGACCCGTGGATGCGGTTCCTGTCGATGCTGCCCCGGGTCCTCGGCTGGCTGGGGCTGGCCGCCACGCTCTTCCTGTTCTGGGCGGCCTGGACCGACGGCGGCGACCTGGGCCGGTTGCTGCGGTACGCGTTCGGCGGCTGGGTGGGGTCCGACGGGTCCGGCCGGTCCGGCGGCTCGGGCGGGTTCGGCGGCTCCGGCGGAGCGGGGGGCTTCGACGGCCTCGGCGGGCCGGCCGGGACCGGCTCCGGCGGCTCCGCCGACTCCTCGCCCCTCTTCCTGTGGCTGACCCTCCTCGTGTGCGCGGGGATCGTCGTCCTGCTCGTGCTCCGCCGCGTGCACATCGCCCGGATCATCTCCACGGAGCTCGACCCGCGCGCGTACGCCGACCGGGCGGCCGACCCCGCCACGCAGAACCCCCGGTTCGCCCGGGTCCGCGAGCGCATCCTCGCCGAGCAGCACGACCCGCTGATCATGTACGACGTGAACGGGCCCTTCACCGGGGCGGGCGGCGGCTACCGGGCCTGGCAGCTGTCCGTGGAACTGCGCCCCCGCGAGGACCTCGGAGCCGGCCGCGAGCCGCACCCCGTCACCAACGCCGACATCGTGCGGCGCATCGTGCCCCTGCTCCAGGCCCTGCGCGTGCCCTCCCCGCACGGCTCGGAGCGCGCCCGGGCCGACGTCCGCGACCGGCTGCGCGAGCTGGTCCTCGACGAGTGCGTGTTCCTCCCGCCCACCGGCCTCCCGCACCGGGACATGGCCCGCCTGGCCCGCGAGCAGTTCACCGGCCACCGCCTCGGCGCCGTCGAGGAGGGCGGGGAGCGGCGCAGGCACTTCCTGCGCGTCCGGGTCGGCGGCTGGGACGAGAACCTCGTCGTGACCGTGTTCGTACGGGTCCACACGCAGGGCGGGATGATGATGCTGGAGGTGGCCCCGCACGTGCTGCTGCCCGTCCGGGCCCTCTTCCAGAACGCCGACGCCGACGCGCGGCGCCACCTGAACACCGCCTGGTACGGCAAGGCGGTGTCGGCCCTCGCGGCCACCCCCGGCTCCTTCTGGAACGCCGCCGCCGCCCTGCTGCGGGCGTTCGCCACCTGGTGGCGGACCGTCACCGGCCACCAGGACGGCCTCCTGCCGGAAGGGCCGCGGCTGTCGGTCCGGGAGGCCGGCGCGGCCGAGGACGGATCGCTGTTCCAGCTGATGGACCTCGACCGGTATCTGAAAACCGTTCAGGACCGGGTGGTGGGCGGGGTTACCGTCGCCCTGCACGAAGCGGGCTGGCACACGGAGGAGTTCGCGCGGCGCGCGGTCCACGTGGCCGAGGGCGCCACCTTCATCCAGTCGGTGCACGACAGCGCGTTCAGCGTCGGGGGCACCGGCCACCAGAACACCGCCGGCGGCGGCGGTACGAGCGACAAGGGGAGCAGCGGTGGTAGGTAACGGCGGCGAGGAGCGCTCGGTCCGGATCGGCGACGTCACCGGCAGCGCCTTCAGCATCGGCGGCCGCGACAACACGAACACCGTCCGGCAGGACGGCGACGGCGGTCGGGAGCGGGTGCCCGACGCGGGGGAGCTGCTGGAGGCGGTGCGCGAACTGCGCGCCGCGCTGGTGCGGCTGCCGCGCAGCACCGGGCGCGGGGAGCTCGACGCGGAACTGGACGGGGCGGCGGCGGAGCTGGAGGAGGCGGGGGAGATCCGGCCCGGCCTGCCCGCACGGCTGCGCGCGGCCCTGGTGCGGTGGGCTCCGCTGGTGGAGACGGTGAGCGCGGCGACGGCTCTGGGCGGCCTGCTCGCCGCACTGGGAGGCTGACCGGTGCCCTCGCCCGACGACACCTGGTGGAACCCGGGCACCCAGCGCTGGGAATGGGGCCCCAGACCACCCCACCCGACGCCCGAACCGCAACACCCGCCGGAGCCGGAACACTCGCCGGTGCCGGAACACCCGCCGGCGACGGAGGACCCGGCGGGGGCGGCGTACCCGCCTGAGCCGGAGGGCCCGCCCGAGTCGGAGGGCCCGCCCGAGCCGGCACACCCGGCCGTGCCGGAAGGCCCGGCCCGAGAGGGTCACCCGGGCTACCCGGAGCGCCCGTCCAGCCCGGAAGGCCCGGCCGGGGCGGAGGGTCCGGTGGTGACGGAGGGCCCGGCGGGGGCGGAGCACCACGTCCGGCCGGCGGTGCCGCCTGTTCCCTCGCGGCCGCCCGTGCCGTCGGGGTGGCCGGTGGAGCCGGAGGGCGGGGGCGGCGTGCCGTCGGCACCCGTGACCGCGGACTCCGGGCTGCCCTGGCAGCCGCAGGGGCGGCCGGCGGGTCCCGTCGGCACTGGGGCCTCGGGCCCGGCCGCGGTCGAGCCGGACGCCGTCGAGTCGCCCGGCGGTCCGGCGGCTGCCGAGAAGTCCGTGCGGGCCGGCGGGGCCGACCCGGCTGCCGGGTCCGTCCCGGCGGACTCCGGACTTGCCTGGTACGAGCGGGCCGCTCGGGGCGGGTGGGAGGCGGGGGACGGGTCGGAGGCAGGGCTGCCGCCGCTTCCGGCGGGGGGCTGGGGGCCGCCCGCGGTGCCGCCGCCGCCCCCTCCGCTGCCGCCGCCCCCGCCCGGGCGGGGGCAGTGGCGCACCCCGCTGCTGGCCGGGGTGGTCGCGGCCGTCGTCGGCGGGGGCGCCGTCGCGGCGTGGGTGCTGCTCGGGGCCGGGGGCGGCCCCGCCGCCGACGCCCGCCCGCCGGCCCGTACGGCTACGGCTACGGCCCCCGCGACGCCGCGGCCGTCCGCGCCCGCCACCACGGGCAGCCCGTCCGGCGGACCCGCCCCCAGCGGCTCCCCGAGCCCCTCCGCGGGCCCCGGTCACACGGTGGTGCACGACGAGGCCGGGTTCTCGGTGGCCGTCCCCGACGGCTGGGGGGCCAGCCACGACGAACAGGGCAACGGGGCCTTCTACCGTCCGCCCGGCGGCGACCGCAGCGCCCTGATCCAGATCTTCCGGATCACGGAACCCGCCTCCACCGGCTCCTGCGAGCTGCTGCGGATGTCCTCCGAACGGCTGAGCGGCGGGACCCCCGCCTACCGGCAGGTGTCCATCGACCCGGTCGCCGGCTCCTCCTGCGAGCTGGTGTACGAGTACGACAGCGCGGAGTCCCACGGCCGCCGCCGGGGCATGGAGCGGATCGTCACCACCCCGGACGGCAACCGGTGGGCCCTGCTGGCCGCCGGCCCGGCCGCCGACGCCACGACGACCAGGGCCAACCTGACGGCGGCCCTGGAGTCGTTCCGGCCGGAGTGAGCGGAGATCAGCGCTTGAGCGACCCCGGGGTGTAGTGCCCCGGGGACAGCCGGGTGGTGACGGCGAACCGGTTCCACATGTTGATCATGGCGATGGCCGTGATCAGCTGGGCCAGCTCGGCCTCCTCGAAGTGCTTGGCGGCCTTCTCGTACACCTCGTCCGGGACGAACCCGTCCGTCAGCACGGTGATGGCCTCGGTCAGCTCGATCGCCGCCAGCTCCTTCTCCGTGTAGAAGTGCCGCGACTCCTCCCAGGCGCTGAGCTGGACGATCCGCTCGACGCTCTCGCCCGCCGCGAGGGCGTCCTTGGTGTGCATGTCCAGACAGAACGCGCAGTGGTTGATCTGCGAGGCGCGGATCTTGACCAGTTCGGCGATGGCCGGGTCCAGGCCCTTCTGCGCCGCGATGTCCAGGGCGACGGCGGCCTTGTACGCCTCGGGCGCCAGCTTGAACAGCTGCATCCGGGGGGTGTGCTCGGCGGCCAGTTCCGTGGTCTTCGTGTCGTTGCTCATGGATCCACCGTACGGAGTGGACGGACCGCCTATATGGTCCATATCCATGACGGACTCGTGGGCCACTTACGGCGCCGACCTGCACCTGGACCTCGCGGCGGTCGGGGCCGGCGAGCGCGGCCTGCGGGCCGCGCTGACGGAGTCGCTGCGGGAGGCGGCGCGCAGCGGGCGGCTGGAGCCCGGCACCCGGCTGCCGTCCTCCCGCACCTTCGCCGCCGACCTGGGCATCGCCCGCAACACCGTCGCGGAGGCCTACGCCGAACTCGTCGCCGAGGGCTGGCTGACGGCCCGCCAGGGCTCCGGCACCCGCGTCGCCGAACGGGCCAGGCCGCGCCGCGCCCCCGGCCCGGCGCCCCGGGTCCGCCGCCCGGTGCGGCGCGGCCCCGCGTACAGCCTGGTGCCCGGCTCCCCGGACGTCGGCGCCTTCCCGCGCGCCGGCTGGCTGGCGGCCGCCCGGCGGGCCCTGACCGACGCCCCGAACGAGGCCTTCGGCTACTCCGACACGCGCGGCCGGATCGAACTGCGCGAGGCGCTCTCCGGATACCTGGCGCGCGCCCGCGGGGTGTACGCGGACCCGGACCGGATCGTGCTGTGCGCCGGCTTCGTGCACGCCGTACGGCTGCTCGCGGGGGTGCTGCGGGCGCGCCGGGTACGGGAGGTGGCCGTGGAGGGCTACAGCCTCGACCTGCACCGCGACCTGCTCACCGGGGCCGGGCTGCGGACCCGTCCGCTGTGGGTGGACGGGTCCGGGGCCCGCACCCCCGACCTGGCCGGGCTCGGCCCCCGGGTGGGCGCGGTGCTGCTGACCCCGGCGCACCAGTTCCCCACCGGCGCGGCCCTCACCCCCGACCGCCGGGCGGCGGCGGTGGACTGGGCGCGGACCACGGGCGGGCTGATCCTGGAGGACGACTACGACGGGGAGTTCCGCTACGACCGCCAGCCGGTCGGCGCGCTCCAGGGCCTGGACCCGGACCGGGTCGTCTACCTCGGCACCGCGAGCAAGTCCCTCGCCCCGGCGCTGCGGACGGGCTGGATGGTGGTCCCGCCGGACCTGCTGGAGGAGGTCCTCGCCGCGAAGGGCCCGGCTGAGTGGACGTCGAGCGCGCTGGACCAGCTGACGCTGGCCGAGTTCATCACGTCCGGGGCGTACGACCGGCACGTACGGGCGATGCGGCTGCGCTACCGGCGGCGGCGGGACGAGCTGGTGGCCGCGCTGGACGGCGGCTTCCCGGTCTCCGGCATCGCGGCGGGGCTGCACGCGGTGCTGGACCTGCCCGAGGGGACGGAACGGTCGATCGTCCAGGCCGCGGCCTGGCAGGGGCTGGCGGTGGAGGGGCTGGCGCGGTACCGGCACCCGGAGACGGGGATGCCGGTGCGGGAGGCGCTGGTGCTCGGCTACGGCACTCCCGCGGACTCGGCGTGGACCCCGACCCTGACGGCCCTGACGGCCGCGCTTCCTTTG
This sequence comes from Streptomyces sp. NPDC089915, assembly GCF_040684675.1. Taxonomy (NCBI): domain Bacteria; kingdom Bacillati; phylum Actinomycetota; class Actinomycetes; order Kitasatosporales; family Streptomycetaceae; genus Streptomyces; species Streptomyces sp. NPDC089915. Next base: position 12,684 of record NZ_JBFBGN010000170.1, read on the forward strand.
TGACGCGCGGCGGGGCCGCGGGCCGTTGCCGCTGCGCGGGCTGGAATTTCGCTGCGCGAAATCCAGCCCCGCCGGCGTTTGAGGCGCGGGGTCCGGGGCGGAGCCCCGGGAGACGGCGAAAGG
>NZ_JBFBGN010000171.1:0-12653 GCF_040684675.1 Streptomyces sp. NPDC089915
CGACGACGCACCCGGCTCCGGCTGGGGAACCCGCGGCGTGACCGCCGTACCGCGCACCCGCTCCACGACCTGCCGCAGGTGCTCCGGCGTAGTACCGCAGCAGCCGCCGACCAGGGAGAGGCCGTACTCCCGTACGAAGGTCTCCTGCGCGTCCGCCAGCTCGGGCGCGCTCAGCGGGTAGTGCGCCCCCTGCTTGGTCAGCACCGGCAGGCCCGCATTGGGCATGCAGGAGAGCGGGATACGGGCGTTGCGCGCCAGGTAACGCAGGTGCTCGCTCATCTCGGCCGGGCCGGTGGCGCAGTTCAGACCGATCATGTCGATCCCCAGCGGCTCCAACGACGTCAGCGCCGCACCGATCTCCGAACCCAGCAGCATCGTGCCGGTGGCCTCCACCGTGACCTGCACGATGAGCGGGAGGTCCCCCATCCCGCACCAGTCCAGGGCCTGCCGCGCGCCGATGACGGCGGCCTTCGTCTGGAGGAGGTCCTGGGTGGTCTCGACGAGGAGGGCGTCCGCGCCGCCGCGGATCAGCCCCTCCGCGTTCTCCCGGTAGGCCTCGCGCAGGCGGTCGTAGGCGATGTGCCCGAGGGTGGGGAGCTTGGTGCCCGGGCCCATGGAGCCCAGGACCCAGCGGGGCCGGCCGTCGGCCGCCGTGAAGGCGTCGGCGGACTCGCGGGCGATGCGCGCGCCGGCCTCGGAGAGCTCGTAGATCCGGTCCTCGACCCCGTACTCGGCGAGTGCGGCCAGGTTGGTGCCGAAGGTGTTGGTCCCGACGCAGTCCACGCCCACCGAGAAGTAGGCGTCGTGCACCGCGCGGACGATGTCGGGGCGGGTGGCGTTGAGGATCTCGTTGCAGCCCTCCAGCCCCAGGAAGTCGTCCATCGTGGGATCGGCGGCCTGGAGCATCGTGCCCATCGCCCCGTCCGCGACCACCACCCGGGTCGCGAACTCCTCCCTCAGTGACCGTCTCATCTCATTCCAGTCCCCTCAGGTGTTCGGACAGTTCCGCCTCGCTCCGCGGCCCGTAGGCCTCGCGCAGCCGGGCCAGCAGTGCCTCGCGGGTGAGCCGGTACTCCTGGGTGCCGGCGTGGTCGAGGACGGTGGCCGCGACCGCGCAGCCCAGCTGGGCCGCGTGCTCCTCGGAGACGCCCCAGGCCGCTGCGGCGAGGAATCCGGCCCGGAAGGCGTCGCCGACGCCGGTGGGGTCGACGACCTGGGTGACGGGCACCGCCGGCACGGTCAGGGTTTCGCCGTCCGCGGTGCGGATCCGGACGCCGTCCTCGCCGCGGGTGGTGACCCAGGAGCCGACCCTTCGCAGGATCTGCTCCTCGGTGAGCCCGGCGCGCTCGCCGAGCAGCGCGGACTCGTACTCGTTGGTGAACAGCCGCGTCGCGCCGTCGATCAGCTCCAGCACCTCGTCCCGGGTGAGCCGGGCGAGCTGCTGGGAGGGGTCGGAGGCGAAGGGCAGGCCCAGTGCGCGGCAGGCGCGGGTGTGGCGGAGCATGGCCTGCGGGTCGTCCGGGGAGATGAGCACCAGGTCGGGCCGGCCGGTGCGGGCGACGACCTCGTGGAGGTCGATCTCGCGGGCCTCGGCCATCGCGCCCGCGTAGAAGGTCGCGATCTGGTTCTGCTCCTGGTCGGTGGTGCAGACGAACCGGGCCGTGTGGAGGGTGTCGCTGACGCGTACGGAGTCGGTGTCCACCCCGTGGTCCTTGAGCCACACCCGGTACGGCTCGAAGTCCCCGCCCACCGCGCCCACCAGCAGGGGGCTCAGTCCCAGCACGCCCAGGCCGAAGGCGATGTTCGCCGCCACTCCGCCCCGCCGCACGTCCAGGTGGTCGGCCAGGAAGGAGAGGGAGACCCGGTCCAGCCGGTCCGCCAGCAGCTGCTCGGCGAACCGGCCGGGGAAGGTCATCAGGTGATCGGTCGCGATGGAACCCGTGACAGCGATCCGCATGTCAGATCCCGGCTGCCTTGCGCAGGGCGTCGACGCGGTCGGTGCGCTCCCAGGTGAAGTCGGGGAGCTCGCGGCCGAAGTGGCCGTAGGCGGCGGTCTGGGCGTAGATGGGCCGCAGCAGGTCCAGGTCGCGGACGATCGCGGCCGGGCGGAGGTCGAAGACGGCGGAGACCGCCTCCTGGATCCGCTCGTCGGGCAGGCTGCCGGTGCCGAAGGTCTCGACGAAGAGGCCGACGGGCTCCGCCTTGCCGATGGCGTAGGCGACCTGGACCTCGCAGCGCGAGGCCAGACCGGCGGCGACCACGTTCTTGGCCACCCAGCGCATCGCGTACGCGGCGCTGCGGTCCACCTTCGACGGGTCCTTGCCCGAGAAGGCGCCGCCGCCGTGCCGGGCCATGCCGCCGTACGTGTCGATGATGATCTTGCGGCCGGTCAGGCCGGCGTCGCCCATCGGGCCGCCGATCTCGAAGCGCCCCGTCGGGTTGACCAGGAGCCGGTAGCCCTCGGTGTCCAGCTTGATGCCGTCCTCGGCGAGCTGCTTCAGGACGTGCTCGACCACGTGGTCGCGGACGTCCGGGGTGAGGAGCGCGTCCAGGTCGATGTCCGCGGCGTGCTGCGTGGAGACGACGACGGTGTCCAGGCGCACGGCCTTGTCACCGTCGTACTCGATGGTGACCTGGGTCTTGCCGTCGGGGCGCAGGTACGGGACCGTGCCCTCCTTGCGGACCTGGGTCAGGCGGCGGGAGAGCCGGTGCGCGAGGTGGATCGGCAGCGGCATCAGTTCCGGGGTCTCGTCGCAGGCGTAGCCGAACATCAGGCCCTGGTCGCCCGCGCCCTGCTTGTCGAGCTCGTCGTCCTCGCCCTCGACGCGGGACTCGTACGCGGTGTCGACGCCCTGGGCGATGTCCGGGGACTGGGCGCCGATGGACACCGACACGCCGCAGGAGGCGCCGTCGAAGCCCTTCTTCGAGGAGTCGTAGCCGATGTCCAGGATGGCCCCGCGGACGAGTTCGGCGATCGGCGCGTACGCGGTGGTCGTGACCTCGCCGGCGATGTGGACCTGGCCGGTGGTGAGGAGGGTCTCGACGGCGACGCGGCTGGCCGGGTCCTCGCGCAGCAGGGCGTCGAGGATGGTGTCGCTGATCCGGTCGGCGATCTTGTCGGGGTGGCCTTCGGTGACCGACTCGGAGGTGAAGAGCCGCTTGCTCATGCCTTCACCTCGGCGGCGAAGAAGTGGGTGGCGATGGCGTCGAGGGTGCGGATCTCGTCGACCTCGAGGGTCTCCATCTGGATCGCGCGGCCGCTGTGCTGTTCGAGCAGGAAGACGAACTCGACGAAGGACAGGGAGTCGATCAGCCGGTTCTCGATGAGGTCCAGGTCGGAAGCGATGTCGTCCAGCTCCTCGTGGCGGGCGAGGAGCCAGTTCTTCACGAGCTGCAGGCCTTCGGACATGGTGTCTCTCCTTGGGGTGCTGGGTGCGTTGCGGAGGGTGGGTGCGGGCCCGGCGGCCGGGTCCGCGGGTGCGGGCGGTACGGGTACTGGCGGCGGAGCGGACTCCAGGAGCGGGGCGGCGACCGCCACCGCGTAGTCCACGTCGTGGCTGATGGTCACGGTGATGCCGGCGATCCCGGAGTCGGCGGCCATGCCGGCCGCCGCCCCGCGGAGTTCGACGAGGGGCCAGCCGCCCTCGGAGCGCCGTACGACGATGTCCCGCCAGGGGAGGACCACGGCCCGGACGCGGAGGGTCTTGAAGGCCGCCTCCTTGGCCGCGATCCGTCCGCACAGGCTCAGTACGTCGAGCCGGGCGGAGGTGTGGCAGTCGGCGAGTTCGCCGGGGGTGAGCATGCGCTGGAAGAAGTCCTCGCCGTACTTGACGAGCAGCCGGCGGACACGGTCGACGGAGACGATGTCCATGCCGAGGTTCGCCCAGCCCAGGCCACCCGCCGGCGGGGCGACGGGGAGGGTCTGCACGTCAGATCGCCGGCCCCGCCGCGTTCGCGCTCAGGACGGCGGCGGTCGCCGCGGCCCAGCTGCCGTGGCGGCGGGTGAGCGCGGACAGCCAGCGCTCCAGGCCGAAGGCGACGCAGCTGGTGAAGGCCGGTCCCGCGCCGGAGGCGAGGGGGATGTCGCAGCGGTCGCCGAAGAAGTTGCGGTGGGTGTTGACCGAGGCGATCGCGAGGTCCTCGAAGAGGAACTCGTGCTTGACCGGGGTCAGCCGCTGGAGCACGGCCTTGGAGCTGCCCTTGTCGAAGAAGGGGTCGCAGGCGGCCTCCCTCTTCAGCGGCAGGTCCAGGGCCTCGGCGAAGGCGTTGATGCGCCGGGTGAAGCGGGCCAGGTGCTCCTCGGCGTGCTCCCGGGTGCCTATGGCGACGATCTCCCGCATGCGGAAGCCGAGCTGGCGGCGCAGGCCCTCGTAGTGGGCCTCCTTGCGGAAGCACCAGCCGACCACGGTGACGAGCTCGTCGTCGGCGGCCGGGCGGCCCTGGTGGTCGATGTAGACGGCGTAGCAGGACGCGGAGGGCAGGCCGAGGGCGGCCGGCTCCAGCGCGTCGCAGGGGAAGCAGCCGGTGTCGGTACAGAACTCGCTGCTGTCCCTGACGTCCAGGTTCAGCGGGGCGGCGACGACGGCCTGGTGGGGGAAGTTGTCGTAGTAGTCGAGCCGGGCCAGGTCGGCGGCCGGCAGCAGCGGGGGCATGGTCATCGAACGGGCCCCCGCGTGCACCCCCCAGCTCTCGAAGGTGTCGTCGAGGAGCCGCAGCAGGGCGGTGCCCTCGGGGCCGAGCGACGGCAGGCCCCGGGTGTCTGGGGTGGCGGTGGTCTGGACGGTCGTGACGCTCATGGGGGTGTCACCTCTCGGACGGCGGAGGGCCCTCTCAGACGACGGGCAGGACGTCGTCCGTGAAGATCCCGGTCTTCAGGAAGAAGCCGAGCGGCTTGCGGATGGCCTTGCGCTCGTGGGGCCGGCGGCGCTCGTCGGCGACGAGGGCGTTGCGCAGGCCGATCGGGTCGGCGATGCCGGCGTCCCGGTACACGTGGGGGTTGTACAGGGAGTTGATGCTGTAGACCACGTAGCGCTTGAGGTAGGCCTCGACCTCGGCGACGCGGGCGGCGGGGACGGCCTCCTTCATGCGGGAGAAGAGGAGGGAGACCAGCTCGCGGCCGAAGGCGATGTGGCGGGACTCGTCCTGGTGGTGGATGCGGTTGACCTCGCGGATGGTGTGGCACAGCGACTCGTCGCGCGCCATCCGCGTGTTGTAGTGGTCGACCAGCTCCTCGAAGAAGAGGATCCGGGAGAAGACGAGGAAGTTCTCGACCTCCGGCTCCCAGGCGGAGTCGGCGCGCAGGGCGGTGGAACCGTAGATCTTGTCGCCGTAGCGGCGGCAGAACTCGGCGAAGAACCACATGTGCTCGTTCTCCTCACCGATGAAGTGGTGGAAGAAGTCCGAGGGCACCTCGAAGCCGGGCATGTGGATGCGGCCGACGACCTCGATGAGCAGCTCGCGGATGCCGTGCACGTTGAGGCTGTAGAAGTTGATGCTCTCCCACTTCGAGAGGCGCTGGAGGGTCTCCTCGCCGAGCTCGTCGTAGAAGGGGGTCCCGTAGACGGTGAGCAGCTCGGGGGTCATCCACATCCGGCCCTCGTCGAGCTTCTCGGGCCAGTCGAACTGCTGGTACGGGTTGTAGTACTCCTCGATGGAGCGGGAGCTCAGGCGCTCCAGGACTTCCAGGAACCGGTCGTTGACCGGCAGCGGGGCGCTGACGCCCATGGTGACTCCTCGGTGTGGTGGTGACGGCGGGGCGTGCGGACCCCGGGGCCGGCGGGCCGTGGCTACGGGCGGACCTCGTAGACGGCGTTGACCGGGGTCTCGGTCGCGCGGCGCCAGCGGGAGAAGCCGGCCTCCTCGGCGATGGCGCGGAAGGCCTGTTCGCCGGAGTGGTTTCCGAGGGCGTGGGGGCCGTGCTGGGCGACGGCCACGGGCAGGCACATGACGGCGGAGAGCGCCATGAACATGCGGGCGGCCGGGGTCTGGGTGTCGATGTCCTCGGGCGAGACGTTCGACTCGACGAGCATCCAGGTGCCCTCGGCGTCGAGGGACTTGTGCACGTGCCGTGCGGCGGAGACCGGGTCGCCCATGTCGTGCAGGGCGTTGAAGAAGGTGACCAGGTCGTAGCCGGTGCCGGGGTAGTCGTCGGCGGAGGCGACCTCGAAGACGACGCGGTCGGAGAGGCCGGCCTCCTCGGCGAGGCCGCGGGCGATGGCGATGGCCTCTTCGGAGTAGTCGAAGCCGTGGACGGTCGCCTGCGGGAAGGCCTTCGCGATGAGCAGGGTGGTGTGGCCGACGCCGCAGCCGACGTCGGCGACGGTGCCGCCGGCGGCGAGCTTGCCGGTGACCCCGGTGAGGGAGGGCAGCCAGTCCGGGACGAGGCGGTGCTCGTAGGTGGGCTGGAAGAAGCTGCCCATGCCGGTGTCGAGGGCCGGGTCGTGGTCGGCCCAGCCGACGCCGTCGCCGGTGCGGTAGGCGTCGACGAGGAGGTCCTCGGTGCCGTAGAGGGCCTTGAGGGCGGTGAAGAAGCCGGCGGCGTAGGTGAGGGCGTTCGGGTCGGCCAGCACCGGGGCGTGGTCGGCGGGCAGGGTGTACGCGCCGGTGTCCGGGTCGCGCTCGACGTAGCCGGCGCTCAGCTGGGCGTGCAGCCACTCCTCGGCGTAGCGGGTGTCGATCCCGGTGTGCCCGGCGAGGCCGGCCGGGGTGAGGGGGCCGGCCTCGGCGAGGGCGCGGTAGAGGCCCAGGCGTTCGCCGAGGGCGACGGTCAGGCCGCGTACGGCGGCGCCGGCGTCGCTGATGACGCGCTGGTGGAAGTCGTGGGTGGCGCTCATGCCGCTCTCACCTCGGTGGTCGGGAGGTCGCAGGTGAACAGGAAGGACCGGGGGACGCGCGGGACGCTGCGCGCGGGGACGGGGTAGGGCCAGCGGCCGAAGTCGGCGCCGTCCTCGCCGGGCTGGCGGACCTCGCGGACGTCCCAGCCGCAGTCGGTGAGGAGCTGCTCGGGGGTCTCGGTGCCGAAGAGCCAGGGGTTGCCGTCCTCTTCCAGGCACTTCAGGAAGGGGCGGGAGAGCGGGTTCTCCAGCGCGGACTTGCTGATGACGTCGCCGAGCAGGACCGAGCCGGGGGCGGAGTGTCCGGCCAGGGTGGAAATCAGGCTGCGGACGGCGAGCTCGGGGAGGAAGAAGAGGAGGCCCTCGACGACCCACAGCACGGGCTCGCCGGAGCGCCAGCCGGCCTCCTTGAGCGGCCCGGTCCAGTCCTGGGTGAGGTCGACGGGGACGGCGACGCGGCTGCGGCCGGCCGGCTGGGCCTCGCCGGCCAGCATCCCGGCCTTGGCCTCCAGGAGGGCGGGGCGGTCGAGTTCGTAGACGGTGACGCCGTCGGGCCAGGGCAGCCGGTAGAAGCGGGTGTCCATGCCGGCGGCGAGGAACACGACCTGGCGGATGCCGTGCTCCTCGACGGTGCGGACGATCTGCCGGTCGAGGTAGGTGGTGCGGATCGCGAGGAACGGCACGGTGCCGGCTCCGGCGTAGCGCTCCAGCAGTTCGAAGCCGATGGTGTCGGCGACGGTGCGCGCGTACGGATCGGCGAACAGCCGGTCCTCGCGGTCGGTTTCCAGGGCCCGCGCTGCGGCGGTCCACTGGGCGGTGCGGGATACGGCCTCCACGGGAGGACTCCCTTTCACTTCGGCGGACGGGTGGGGGCGGGCGCGGGGCGGGGAGCCCGGGCCCGGCCGGGTCAGGCCAGGGAGTTCACGCGGACGACGGGGTCCTCCGCGGCGCAGGGGTGCGGCGCCGCGCACTCGACGGGGCGGCGCCGGAAGATGCTGTGCAGGACCATGCTGAAGACGACGTTCCCCTCGGCGTCGGACAGCGTGCACTTGGGCTGGACGACCCCGGTGGCCGGGTTGAACGGCGAGGGGCGCGAGCCGAGGATCTCGACGCGCGCCGTGAGCACGTCGCCGGGGCGGACGGGCCGCAGGTAGCGGATCTCGTCGACGCCCGGCGAGCCGGTACAGGCGCTGTAGGCGAGCAGTCCGTCGACGTAGCGGCGCATGAACATCGAGGCGCTGTGCCAGCCGCTGGCGATGAGCCCGCCGAAGGGGCTCTGCGCCGCGAGCTCCGGGTCGGTGTGGAAGGGCTGCGGGTCGAAGCGCCGGCCGAACTCCAGCACCTCCTCCGTCGTGACGGTGATGGTCCCCAGCTCGTGGACGTCACCGGTCCGGAAGTCCTCGAAATAGCGCATCACGCGCCCCCCTTGACGTAGAGGAGTGGTTTTCTCTGGCGTGAACCAATCTACGAATCAGGCGCTTATTTTGTCAACCCAAAAGAAGACCGCAGTGCCTGTTCAGCGTCCTGCCAGAGGTCCTCCGGGTCCTCGATGCCGACGGACATCCGCACCAGCCCCGGGCCGATCCCGGCGCGCGCCAACGCGCCCTCGTCCAGCTCCCGGTGGGAGGTGCTGGCGGGATGCGTGACCAGCGTCTCCACCCCGCCCAGGGAGAGCGCCAGCCGTGCGAGGCGGACCCCCTCGACGAAGGCGCGGCCCGCCTCCCGGCCGCCGTGCAGCTCGAAGGAGAGCAGCCCGCCGCCGCCGGAGAGCACCTTGCGCGCCATGGCGTACGAGGGGTGCGTTCCCAGCCACGGCCAGTGGACGGCCGCCACCGCCGGATGGGCCGCCAGCCGCTCGGCGAGGAGGCCCGCGTTGGCGCAGTGCTCGCGCATCCGCAGCGGCAGCGTGGCGATGCCGCGCAGGGTCAGCCAGACGGCGAACGGATCGGCGCTGGCCCCGAGTTCGACCGTGCGCGGCCAGACCTCCCGGCGCAGGGCGTCGTCCGCGAACACGGCGGCGCCGCCCAGGACGTCGGAGTGGCCGGCGAGGTACTTGGTGGTGGAGTGGAGCACGATGTCGGCGCCGTGCTCGATCGGGCGGCACAGCACGGGCGAGGCCAGGGAGTTGTCGACGGCGCTGAGCACGCCCAGGCGCCGGGCCGCCGCCAGCAGGCCGGGCAGGTCGGGGACCTGGCCGGTGGGGTTGGCGATGGTCTCCAGGACGAGCAGCCGGGTGCGCGGCCCGGCGAGCGCCTCGAACTCCCCGGCGTCGTCACCGGCGATGTAGTCGACCCGGACCCCGTAGCGCTCCGCCAGGTCGCTCAGTGCCGCGTACGTGCCCCCGTACAGGCAGCGCTGCGCGACGACCTGGTCGCCGGGGCGCAGCAGGGCGAGCAGGACCCCGCTGATGGCGCCCATCCCGGAGGCGAAGGCGATGGCCGAGGCCCCGCCCTCCAGGCCGGCGAGGGTGCGCTCCAGGGCGCGCACGGTGGGGTTTCCCCGGCGGCTGTAGACGTAGTCGCCGTCGGGTCCGGACATGGCCCGGGCCAGGTCGTCGGCGGAGTCGAAGGCGAAGGCGGAGGACTGGACGAGCGGTACGGACAGCGGCCGGCTCGCGGGGACTTCGAGCTCGTGGGCCACGTGCACGGCCCGGGTGCGGATGTCCTTCATCGAGGGTCTCCCTTGGTCGTTCGGGTACGGAAAAGGGGCCGCCCGACGTCCGGGGAGGACGTCGGGCGACCCCTGGGGTGAGCGCGGGGCCGTCCCCCGTGCGTCAGACCCCCGCCGTCTGGCCCTGCGACGCCGGGGCGTCGGCGGCCGGAGCGGCGGCGGCCGCGGCGACGGCCTTGTCGCTCTTCATGGCGAGGAGCGTGACCAGCGCGCCGACGGCCGCGATGGCGGCGGCGGCGATGAAGGCGGAGCTGAACCCGTCGGTGAGGGCGGGCAGGTTGCCCAGTTCACCGGCGCCCTGGGTGGTGGCGAGGGCGGTCAGCGCGGCCAGGCCGAGGGCCGAGCCCACGTTGTAGGTGGTGTTGACGATGCCGGAGGCCAGGCCGGCCTGCTCCTGCGGGGCGCCGGACATCGAGGCGATCATCGCCGGGATGTAGGCGAGCGCCATGCCGAGCGCGGCGACGAGCGAGGCGGGCAGGACGTCGACCAGGAAGGTGCCGGTCGGCTCGACGGCGGACAGCCAGAGCAGGCCGAGGGCGAGGGCCAGCAGGCCGCCGGCGATCAGCGGCTTCGCCCCGAAGCGGCCCATCAGGCGGGCGGTGATGGCCGTCATGAAGATCATCAGCAGGATGGTCATCGGGAGCAGGGCCGCACCGGAGGCGAAGGCGCCGTAGCCGAGCACCTGCTGGAGGTACAGGTTGAGGAAGTACCACATCGGGATCCAGGCGGCGCCGAGCAGGGTCATGGCGAGGTTGCCCGAGCCCAGCCGGGGGATGCGCCACACGCTGAGCGGCATGAGCGGCTCGCGGATGGTCTTCTGGATCACGAAGAAGAGGACGAGGAGGACGGCGGCGCCGATCAGCTCCAGCACGGTGGCGGTGGATCCCCAGCCGACCTCGGGGGCGCGGACCACGGCGAAGACGGCGAGCGCGAGCCCGGCGGTGACGGCGACGGCGCCGAGGACGTCCACGGAGCCGCGGCGGGACTGGACCGCCGGCAGCAGCTTCGTCATGGCGAGGGTGGCCACGCCGATCGGGACGTAGATGATGAAGCACCAGGGCCAGCTCACCCATTCGGTGAACACGCCGCCGAGGAAGACGCCGGCGGTGCCACCGGCGGGGGCGGCGGCGCCGTAGAGGGCCATCGCCTTGCCGAGCTCCTTCGGGTTGTGCCCGAAGAGCATCATCAGGAGCGTCATCGCCGAGGGCGCGATCAGCGCGCCGCCGACTCCCTGGACGGCCCGGCCGGCGATCTCCACGGATGCGCTCTGCGCGGCCGCCGCGAGCACCGAGCCGACGATCATGACGACCCAGCCGGTGGCGAAGATCTTGCGCGCGCCGAACAGGTCGGAGAGCCGCCCGCCGAGCAGCAGTAATCCGCCGAAGACGATGACGTAGGCGTTGAAGACCCACTGGAGCTCGCCCTGGGAGAAGCCCAGGTCCTTCTGCATCTCGGGGAGCGCCACCCCGATGATCGAGGTGTCCATGATCACCATGAACTGAGCGGCGGCAAGCACGCCAAGTGCCCACCAGCGCCGGGGATTGACGGTTGACATTGCCCTGGCCCTTCCTCTGCTGTATACCCCCAGGGGGTACCTTCGTGAGGGAAGTTAGCATACCCATGGGGGGTATGTAAGGGTGCGGTCGGGCGCTCGAGCGGGACTCGATCCGCCGCTCCCGCGCCCGTCACCCGCACGGCCCCGCCCCGGGCGCGGGCGCACTGCGGCGGCCCCGGCGGCGGGATATCAAGGAGGGTGAAGGTGAGCGCGCGGGCCCGGCGGTCGCCACCCGGCCCGGAGGAGTGCGTCCCGTGGAGTTCGAGGTCAATGGCGTCCCCCGCACGGCGGACGCGGACGACGACCCGGCGGCCGTGGAGCTGCTGCGCGACCGGCTCGGCCTGACCGGCACCAAGCTGGTCTGCGCGGGCGGGGTCTGCGGCGCGTGCACCGTCCAGGTCGACGGCGAACCCCGGGTCTCCTGCCTGACCCCCGCCGCCCTGCTGGCCGGACGGCGCGTCACCACGGCGGAGGGCCTGGCGGGCCACCCCGTCGCCCGCGCCTTCGCCGGCCAGGACGCCCTCCAGTGCGGCTACTGCACCCCGGGGTTCGTCGTCGAGGCGGCGGCGTTCCACGACCGGTGGCGGGCCGGGCACGGCCGCAGCGCGCCCGGGCGCGAGCGGATCGCCGACGCCCTGGCGGGCCACCTGTGCCGCTGCGGCGCCTACGAGCGGATCCTCGCCGCGGTAGCCGCCGCCTGCGCGGGCGAGTACGACGCCGAGCCGGACCCCGCCTCCGCTCCCCCGCGCGCCGAGGCCCCCGAGAAGGCCTCCGGCGCCGCCCGGTACACCACCGACCTGCGCCCCGAAGGGCTCCTGGAGGGGGTGGTCGTCCGCTCCCCGCACGCGCACGCCCTCGTCCGCTCCCTCGACGCCGGGGACCTCCCGCTCGTCCGGCTGCTGCCGGACGACGGGGTGGTCCGCTACGTCGGCCAGCCCGTGGCCGCCGTGGCCGCCCCCACCCGTGCGGCGGCGAGGGCGGCCGCCGCGAAGGTCGTCGTGGACTACGAGGTCCGGCCGGCCGCCCTCGACCTGCGGCGGGCCCGGGCCGGCGAGGGCCCCCTGGTGTACGCGGACAAGGCGGAGCGCAAGAGGGCGCCCAGCTCCGGCGAGGGCGGCATCGGGCTGCCCGCCAAGTGGGAGGGCAACCGGCGGGGCCCGGTGAGCATGAACAAACGCGGCGGCGAGGCCGTACGACGGATCCTCAAGGCCCGCGCCAAGAGCCCCGACCGGGTGGTGGAGGGCCTCTACACCACGGCCGCCCAGAGCCACACCCCGCTCGAACCGCACGCCGCCCTCGCCCACTGGAGCGGGGACACCCTCCGGCTGGAGGTGTCCACCCAGGCCGTCCAGCGCGTGGCGCAGCTCGCCGCCGAACGCTGGGACCTGCCCCCCGGGCAGGTCGTCGCCAGCGCCCCGCACGTGGGCGGCGGCTTCGGCTCCAAGGTGGGGCTGACCACCGACGTCATCGCCGCCGTGGAACTCTCCCGGCTGTACGGCGCCCCCGTCCGCGTCTCCCTCGACCGCGACGAGGAGCTCACCGACGGCGGCTACCGCCCCGCCACCCGGATCCGCCTGGCGATGGCCGCCGACGCG
>NZ_JBFBGN010000172.1:0-12602 GCF_040684675.1 Streptomyces sp. NPDC089915
GGCACGCCGTGGAGGTGCTGGGCAGCGAGAACATCGAGTCCCCGCGCCTGCCCACGGCGCCTACGGTGCCTACCGCTCCCGCCCACTGCCCGCCCACGGCGCCCGGCGCGCCCGCCCACCTACCGCGTCTACCGCGCCCGCCCACCGTCCACCGCGCGCACCGCGTCTACCGCGCCCGCCCGTGCCCGCCGCGCCCCCGGCCCCTCACCGGGCCAGCAGGTTCACCGCGCCCGTGAACACCCGCGGCATCCGGGCCGCCAGCGGGACGACGCGTGCCGCCAGCGGGGCCCGGCGGCGGGCCCACAGGAGGGACGAGGTCAGGGTGCGGTAGGTGCGCGACAGTTGCCGCCAGGCCCGTTCGTACTCCTGCGGCCGGCCCGCGCGCACGCACCGTACGAGTTGCTCCGCCGCCGAGACCGCCAGGGTCAGCCCCTCGCCGGTCAGCGCGTCCACGTACCCCGCCGCGTCCCCGACGAACAGCACCCGCCCCGCCACCCGGGTCCGCGCCCGCTGGCGCAGCGGCCCGGCCCCGCGCACCCCCGCGCCCCGGGCGGGCGGCGCCGGCAGCCGGGCCGCCAGCAGCGGGAAGCGGGCCAGCTGCACGTCGAACGGCGCCTGCTCCGAGGTCAGCACCGCCACCCCGATCCGGTCGGCGGCCAGCGGGGTCACGTACGCCTCCGCGCCCGGCGCCCAGTGCACCTCGACCAGGTCGCTCCAGGGGGCCACCGCGTAGTGCCGGCGCAGCCCGAACCGGGCCTGCCGCCCCGGCACGGCCGGCACCGCCAGGCCCAGCCCGCGCCGCACCGGCGAGTGCAGCCCGTCCGCCGCCACCAGGTACCGGGCCGTCAGCCCGGCCGCGGACACCCGCCGCCCGTCCTGGCGGACCTCCCCGGCGCGCCGCGCCAGCACCCGTACGCCGAGCCCGGCCGCACGGTCGGCGAGCGCCGCCTGGAGCTCCGTACGCCGGCACCCGCGCCCGGGGCCGGCGCGGAAGAGCCCCTCCGCGCGCAGCCCCGTCACCCCGTCCACGTAGCCGATGCCGTGGAACGGACGCCCCGTCACCGCCACGCCCAGCTCCTCGAACCGCCGGACGGCGCCCGGCATCAGCCCCTCCCCGCAGGCCTTGTCGACCGGCGTCGGGCGCGGTTCCAGGACCACCACCTCCATCCCGGCCAGCGCCCCGTGGATCGCGGTCGCCAGCCCCGCCGGGCCGCCGCCCGCCACGAGCAGGTCGATCACCGCACCAGGCCCAGCAGCGGATCGGCCGTACGGGCGTAGGTGAGCGCGGAGTTCTCGCAGCGGATCCGCACCCGCAGCAGCAGGGCGTTGAGCACGGTGAAGGCCAGCGCCGTCATCCACGCCGTGTGCACCAGAGGCAGCGCCAGCCCCTCCAGCACCACCGCCGCGTAGTTCGGGTGCCGCAGCAGCCGGTACGGCCCCGAGGCCACCAGGGGCAGCCCGGGCACCACGATGACCCGGGTGTTCCAGCGCGGGCCCAGCGAGAGCACGCACCACCAGCGCAGCACCTGCGCCGCCGCCAGCACGCCGAGCGCCGGCCAGGCCAGCGCGGGCAGGAACGGCCGGTGCACGGCCTCCGCCGCGCAGCCCGCCAGCAGGGCGACGTGCAGCACGACCATGGCCGGGTAGTGGCCGCGGCCGTACTCCCGGCCGCCGCGCGCCAGGCTCCAGGCGGCGTTGCGCCGGGCCGTGGCCAGCTCGGCCAGTCGCTCGGCGGCGACCAGCGCGAGGAGGAGGAAGTACCAGGTCAGCGGGGTCGAGGGGATCGACGGGAACAGCGGCATGGGCACCTCACCAGCGCAGCAGGACGAGTTCGGAGGCGAAACCCGGACCGAAGGCGAGCATCAGCCCCACCGATCCGGGCGCGGGCGGCCCGGCGGCCTGGACGGCGCCGAGGATGTGCAGGACGGACGCGGAGGACAGGTTCCCCACCGCCGCCAGCGAACGGCGGCTCTCCGCGAGGGCGTCCCCGGGCAGTCCCAGGGACCCGGCCAGCACGTCGAGGATCTTCGGGCCGCCCGGATGGCAGATCCAGACGTCGACGTCGGAGGGCTTGAGGTCGTGCCCGGCCAGGAAGGACTCGACCTCCTCCACCACGTGCAGCCCGACCAGTTCGGGCAGCTCCCGGCCCAGGACCATGCGCAGGCCCCAGTGGCCGATGTCCCAGCCGAGGAGGTGCTCGGTGCCCGGGTAGAGGCGGCCGCGCGCGTCCACCACCGACGGGCCGCCGGCGCCGTCGTGCAGCGGGTGCCCGGCCCCCACCGCGACCAGGGCCCCGGCCCCGTCGCCGAAGAGGGCCCCCGCCACCAGGTTCGCCATCGAGGTGTCGGAGGGCTGGAGGGTCAGCGAGCACAGCTCCACGGACAGCAGCAGCGCGGCCTGCCCGGGGCGCCCGGCCAGCTGCTCGTGCAGCATCCCCAGCCCGGCGGCGCCCGCCGCGCAGCCCAGCCCGAAGAGCGGGACGCGCCGCACGCCGGGCCGCAGCCCCGTCCGGGCCGCGAGCCGGGCCTCCAGGGAGGGGGTGGCGAGCCCGGTGACGGTCGTCGACACCACCAGGCCGATGTCCGGCGCCGTCAGACCGGCCCCGGCGAGGGCCCGGCCGACGGCCTCGGCGCCGAGTTCCAGGGCGGTGCGCAGGAAGAGGGCGTTGCTGGTGCCGAAGTCGGTGTCCGGGCCGTAGCGTTCCAGCGGCTGGGCGAGGTGGCGGGAGCCGACCCGCACCGAGGAGTGCACCCGGCGCAGCAGGGCGGCGTCGGCGCCGGGCGGCAGAAACCGGGCCAGTGCCCGCGTGATCCGATCCTGCGGATAGAGGTGGGGCGGGAACACGCTGCGCACCGACAGGACTCGGGTCATTGGCCCAACATAGGGAAGAACGGGTCGAACCTGGGCGAAGCGCGCGAAGGGTGTGAATCCAACGTGCCGTCACGGCGTAGCGTGACGCCGTGCCCGCCCCCTCACCCGCCTTCCCCCTCCCGACGGTCCCGGTGGGCGGCCTGCTGCGGGCCTGCCACCCCCTCCCGGCCGCCGCCGTCACCCTGTTCGCCGCCGTCCTGGCGGCCGCCGCCGGACGCGGGCCCGCCGGGACCGCCCTCACGGCGGCGGCCGTGGCGGCCGGCCAGTTCTCGGTGGGCTGGTGCAACGACCGCGTCGACCTGCGGCGGGACCGGGCCGCCGGACGCCGCGACAAACCCCTGGCCACGGGCGGCGTCCCGGCCGCCGCCGGGACCGCCGCGGCCCTCACGGCCCTGGCCCTGTGCGTCCCGCTGTCGCTGGTCCCGGGCCCGGCGGCCGGCGCCGCGCACCTCACCGGGGTCGCGGCCGCCTGGGCGTACAACCTGCGGCTCAAGGCCACGGCCGCGTCCTGGCTCCCGTACGCCCTCGCCTTCGCCCTCCTCCCGGCCTTCGTCACCCTCGGCCTGCCCGGCGCGCCCTGGCCGCCGCCCTGGCTGACCGGCGCCGCCGCGCTGCTCGGGGCGGGCGCCCACTTCGCCAACGTCCTGCCCGACATCGCCGACGACCTCGCCGCCGGCGTGCGCGGGCTGCCGCAGCGGCTCGGTGCCCGCCGGGCGGCCGCGGTGGCCGCGCTGCTGGTCCTCGGCTCGGCGGCCCTCCTGGTCCTGGGCCCGCCGGGGCGCGTCACCCCGTACGGCTGGACCCTCCTGGCCCTGACCGGCGCCCTGCTCCTGGGCACGTCCAGGGCCCCAGGGCGGATCCCGTTCCTCGGGGTGCTGGCGGTCGCGGGCGGCGACGTCCTGCTCCTCCTGGCCCGCGGCGCGGGCCTGCGCTAGGGAGCCCGGCGGGTTCGGGTCCAGGCCAGCAGGACGTCGGCCGGCCAGGTGTTGACCACCCGCTCCGGCGGGACCCCGCACTCCGCCGCCCGGCCGCAGCCCAGGATCTGCCAGTCCAGCTGGCCCGGGGCGTGGGCGTCCGTGTCGATCGCGAAGAGGGCCCCCGCCTCCACCGCCAGGCGCAGCAGCCGGCGCGGCGGGTCCAGGCGTTCCGGGCGGCTGTTGACCTCCACGGCCGTCCCCGACTCCGCGCAGGCCGCGAAGACGGCCCCGGCGTCGAAGGCGGACTCCGGACGGGTGCGACCCGTCACCAGCCGGCCCGTGCAGTGCCCGAGGACGTCCATCAGCGGGTTGCGCACCGCCGCCAGCAGCCGCCGGGTCATCGCCGGGGACTCCATCCGCAGCTTCGAGTGCACCGAGCCCACCACCACGTCGAGCCGTTCCAGCAGCTCCGGTTCCTGGTCGAGCGAGCCGTCCGCCAGGATGTCGCACTCGATCCCGGTCAGCAGCCGGAACGGCGCCCACCCCGCGTTCAGCTCCGCCACCACCTCCAGCTGCTCCCGCAGCCGCTCCGGCGACAGGCCCCGCGCGACCTTCAGGCTCGGGGAGTGGTCCGTGAGCACCGCCCACTCGTGCCCGAGCGCGGCCGCCGCCCGGCCCATCGCCCCGATCGGGCTCCCGCCGTCCGACCAGTCCGAGTGCAGGTGGCAGTCCCCGCGCAGCGCCGCCCGCAGCGCCAGCGCGGCGGGGGAGGGCGGCGGCCCCTCGGGCATCGCCGCGGCCTCGTCCTCCAGCCCGCGCAGGTACGCCGGGACCTCCCCGAGCAGCGCCTCGCGCACCACGGCGGCCGTCTTCGGCCCGATCCCCCTGACGGCCTCCAGCGTTCCGGCGGCGGCCCGCTCCGCCGTCTCCGCCGCGCCCATCCGGGTCAGTACGGAGGCCGCCGTGCGGAAGGCCCGGACCCGGTACTCCGGGGCCTGCGCCCGCTCCAGCAGGAAGGCGATCCGGTCCAGCGCCGCCACCGGGTCCATGGGCACCACCTCACGCCGCCAGTGTCCCAACCCGCCGGCGGGGCGGCGAGCGCGCGGCGGACCCCGGGCCCCGGACCCGTGCGCGATCATGGTCCGTATGTCCGACCGATTCACCACCCGGGTCCTCGACCTGACGACCGGCCGCGCCGAGACCGTCACCGACCTGACCCGCCACTGCGAGCGCTTCCTGGCCGAGGCCGCGGCCGGCCGCGACGGCCTCCTCAACGTCTTCGTCCCGCACGCCGCCGCCGGCATCGCCGTGATCGAGACGGGCGCCGGCAGCGACGACGACCTGCTCGGCGCCCTGCGCACCCTGCTCCCCGCCGACGACCGCTGGGAGCACCGGCACGGCTCCCCGGGGCACGGCCGCGACCACGTCCTGCCGGCCTTCGTCCCCCCGCACGCCACCCTGCCGGTGGTCGGGGGCCGCCTCCAGCTGGGCACCTGGCAGTCGGTCTGCCTGGTCGACACCAACAGGGACAACCCCGACCGCCGGGTCCGCCTGTCCTTCCTCGGCTAGCCCGCGCCCCGGCTGGGCCCCCGTCAGCCCGTGCCGTCCTCCCCGACCCGCTCGGTGAGGGTGAACAGGGCCCCGTCCGGGTCGCGCAGCATGATCGAGCGCTCCCGGCCGTCCGAGGTGACCACCGAGACGGTCCGCCCGCCCAGGTCGAGGGCCGCCTCGACGGCGGCGTCGAGCTCCGGGACCCGGAAGTGGACGTGCCAGCGCGGCCGGGTGTGCGGGGTGTAGGCCCCGACCTCCACCGGCCCGCTGTCCAGCCGGGCGACCGGCTCCCCGCCCTGGCGCAGGACGACCTGCTCCTCCTCGTAGGAGACCTCGCAGCAGCCGGTGCGGCCCGTGGCCCACTCCAGCACCTCCCCGTAGAAGAGGGCCGCGTCGAAGGCGTTGCGGGTGCGCAGCTCCAGCCAGGCGGGCGCCGGGCCCAGCCCCACCCGCCAGCCCGAGGAGACCGGCCCCTGCCAGATCCCGAACACCGCCCCGTCCGGGTCGGCGACGAGCGCCGCCCGCCCGCCGCCGGGGAAGGAGACCGGGCCCACCGCCACCGTGCCCACGCGCTCGCGGATCCGGGCCGCGGCCACGTCGACGTCGTCGACGGCGAAGTACGGGGTCCACGCCACCGCCACGGCCAGGTCCCCGGCCAGCGCCCCGATCCCCGCGACCGGTACGCCGTCCAGCACGGCCATGGAGAAGGCCGAGCCGAACCGGGCCGGGCGGAACGTCCACCCCACGACCGCACCGTAGAAGCGCTGGGAGGCCTCCAGATCGCGGGCCATCAGACTCACCCAGCAGGGGGCCCCGAACACGTCCTTCGTCGAAATCTCCACGGACTAGGAGTAGCGCCCGGGCCCCCTCGGTGCGGCGCAGGCGCGCCCGCAGGTCATCACCACCAGTAGGCGGGGTACCTCGGTGCGGTGCGGCGGATGCGGGAGCCGGCGTACCCGGTGAGCACCAGGAGCACCGTCGAGCCGAAGAGCAGCGGGACGAAGCGGGCGGGGGCCGGGGCCTGGAGCACGATCACCACGGCCGTGGCCACGGCGGGGGAGTGCGGGGTCCGGGCGAGGGTCAGCAGGGCCAGCGTGAGCCCGGCCGCCACGGCTGCCGCCCAGGCGGAGCCGCCCAAGCCGGTCAGCACGGCGTAGCCGCAGGCCGCGCCGATCAGATGGCCGACGACCACCCCGCGCGGCTGGGCCAGCGGCAGGGTGGGGGCGCTGTGCACCAGGGCGGCGCTGGCGGCGAGCGGCGGTATCAGCACCGGCTCGTGGATGGCCGCGCCGATGGCGACGAGGGCCAGCAGGACCGTCGTGGCGGCGCTGACGCTGTGGAAGGCCGCGACGGCACTGGGCCGGGGCGGTGCCCCGGGGGCCGTGGTGGGCGCGGCGGGGGCGGTGGGGGTACGGGGGGTCGCGAGAGGCATGCGGGAGCGGGATTTCGGTGCGGGGCCGGGGCAGGGAGGGCGGGCGGCCCCGCCCGCCCTGGTGGTCGACCGGACGGCGGGCCGCTCGGCCGGGGAGTGTGCGGCCGACGCGTTCCGGACATGACTGTATCGACCACCGGTGTGCGGCCGGGCGCCGGGGGTAGGCGCACGTGACGCCTGAGGCCCCCGCGGCCCCGCGGGGCGGACGGGGCACGACCGGACACACCGGCGGCCCGGCGAAGGAGCGGAACGCGCATGACGACGCACCCCCGGCCCTCCGGGACCCCGGACCACGGCGGCCCGGCGCCCGCCGCGCCGCCCGCCGCCCCCGCCGAGGGCGGTGAGCCGGCCTGCCTCCTCCACCGGGTCTGCCCCGACTGCGGGCGCCTGGCCGAGGACCCGGCGGCGTACCACTGCGCCCGCTGCGGCGCCGAGCTCCCGGACTAGCGCCCCCGGACGTAGCGCCCCCGGACGCGCCCCCCGCCCCCGTCCCAGCGCCCCCCCCGTCCGGGCCGCTCGCCGCCGTTCGGCGGTCCCGGGCGGCCCCGAACCCCTACGCTCGTCACGTCCCCCGGCGGAAGGCAGGTCCCCCATGGCGCACTCCCAGGTCCCCGTCATCGATCTCGGGGCGTGGCGCTCCGGCGGCCCCGACGAGCGCGCCCGGATCGCGGGACGGGTGGACGAGGCCCTCCAGGCGGCCGGGTTCCTGCTGGTCACCGGGCACGGGGTGGACCCGGCGCTGCCCGCCCGGATCCGGGAGGCGGCGCGCTCCTTCTTCCGGCTGCCGCCCGAGGCGAAGCGGCCGTACGCGGTCAGCGTCGGCGGCCGCGGCTGGCTCGGCCCCGGCGCCGAGGCCAACGCGTACGCGGAGGGGACGGCCTCGCCGCCCGACCTCAAGGAGTCCTGGTCCTTCGCGGCCGACGAACCCACCGGCGTGCCCCCGGTCGACGCCGAATGGTTCCGGCCGAACACCTGGCCCGCCGAGGTGCCGGGCCTGCGGGCGCCCGTGACCGCGTACCTGGCGGCCATGCGCGCCCTCTCCGACGAGCTGCTGGAGCTGCTCGCGGTGGCCCTGACCCTGCCCGGGGACCACTTCACCCGCCACACCGGCCACCCCACCTGGGGGTTCAACCTCAACTGGTACCCCGGCACCCGGAGCGTGGGGGAGCCCCTGCCCGGACAATTCCGCATCGGCCCGCACACGGACTTCGGCACGGTCACCGTCCTGGACCGCGAGCGGGGCGCGGGCGGGCTCCAGATCCACACCGAGGCCGACGGCTGGCAGGACGCCCCCTGGGACCCGGGAGCGCTCACCGTCAACATCGGCGACCTGCTGGCACGCTGGACCGGCGACCGGTGGCGGGCCGGCCGCCACCGGGTCCTGCCGCCGCCCGCGCACGCCCCGGCGGAGGAGCTGGTCTCGCTGGTCTACTTCTACGAGTGCGACGCCCACACCCGCGTCGAGCCGCTGCCCGCCCCGGTCGGCCGGGTGGCGCACGAGCCGGTGGACTCGCACGCCTACCTGCGCGCGAAGCTGGACCAGATCACCGTCGCCTGACCCCGGCCGCCGGCCCGGACCCCGCCCCGATTACCCCTGGTCGGGCCGGGTTCGGCAGGATGTGGGGCATGACCGAGATCCGCACCCCCCGCCTCCTCCTCCGCCGCTGGACCGACGACGACCTCGTCCCCCTCTCGGAGATCACCTCGGACCCCGACGTGATGCGCTGGATCGGCGACGGTTCCGTGCTCGACCTGGACGGGACCGCCGAGGCCATCGAGCTCTGGGAGGAGGAGTGGGACGACGAGGGCTTCGGCGTCTTCGCGGTCGAGCTCCTCGCCTCCGGCGAGCTGATCGGCGCCGTCGGGCTGTCCGCCGCCGACGACCTGCCCGAGACCCGGCACCAGGTGCGGGTCGAGTGGCGCCTCGGCCGGCCCTTCTGGGGCCAGGGCTACGCCTCCGAGGCGGCCCAGGCCACCCTGGAGTTCGCCCTCCAGGACCGCGGCCTCGACCGGGTCGTCGCCGTCAACCGGGTCGGCAACGAGGAGTCCGCCAACGTGATCCGCAAGCTCGGCATGGCGCCCGACGGAGACACCGTCGACCCCGCCACCGGAGCCCCCGTCGCCCTCTTCGGCATCGACCTCACGGAGTACGAGGCCTGAGTCAGGCAGAAGTCAGTCTTTGGTAAGTCATAAGTTCGGCTTATGAGGCTATAAACAAGAGGCGGGTATGGGGTTAGGGTGACCTTAGTTTAGGGTTTCCTTGATCAGTCCGATTTTCGGTCGAAGGGAACCCATTCATGCCTCGCCCTCTGCGGGTAGCAATCGTCGGCGCCGGCCCCGCCGGCATCTACGCGGCCGACGCGCTGCTGAAGTCCGAGGCGGCCGCCGACCCCGGCGTGTCCATCGACGTCTTCGAGCGCATGCCCGCCCCCTTCGGCCTGATCCGGTACGGGGTCGCCCCCGACCACCCCCGCATCAAGGGCATCATCACCGCCCTGCACCAGGTCCTCGACAAGCCGCAGGTCCGCCTCTTCGGCAACGTGGACTACCCCGGCGACATCTCCCTCGACGAGCTGCGCTCCTTCTACGACGCCGTGATCTTCTCCACCGGGGCCACCGCCGACCGCGCCCTCGGCATCCCCGGCATCGAGCTCGACGGCTCGTACGGAGCCGCCGACTTCGTCTCCTGGTACGACGGCCACCCCGACGTGCCGCGCACCTGGCCGCTGGAGGCCGAGAAGGTCGCCGTCCTCGGCGTCGGCAACGTCGCCCTGGACGTCGCCCGCATCCTCGCCAAGACCGCCGACGAACTGCTGCCCACCGAGATCCCGCCGAACGTCTACGACGGCCTCAAGGCCAACAAGGCCCTGGAGGTCCACGTCTTCGGCCGCCGCGGCCCGGCGCAGGCGAAGTTCAGCCCCATGGAGCTGCGCGAGCTCGACCACTCGCCCAACATCGAGGTCATCGTCAACCCCGAGGACATCGACTACGACGAGGGCTCGATCGCCACCCGCCGCTCCAACAAGCAGGCGGACATGGTCGCCAAGACCCTGGAGAACTGGGCGATCCGCGACACCGGCGACCGCCCGCACAAGCTCTTCCTGCACTTCTTCGAGTCCCCGTCCGAGATCCTCGGCGAGGACGGCAGGGTCGTCGGCCTGCGCACCGAGCGCACCGAGCTCGACGGCACGGGCAACGTCAAGGGCACCGGCGAGTTCACCACCTGGGACGTCGGCTCCGTGTACCGGGCCGTCGGCTACCTCTCCGACGAACTGCCCAAGCTCCCCTGGGACGTCGAGTCGGGCACCGTGCCGGACGAGGGCGGCCGCGTCATCGAGTCCGGCGCGCACCTGGCGTCCACGTACGTCACCGGCTGGATCCGCCGCGGCCCCATCGGCCTGATCGGCCACACCAAGGGCGACGCCAACGAGACGGTCGCCAGCCTCCTCGACGACCACGCCCACGGCCGGCTGCTCACCCCCGCCGCCCCCGAGCCGGAGGCGGTCGAGGCCTTCCTCGCCGAGCGGCAGGTCCGCTACACCACCTGGGAGGGCTGGTACGCGCTGGACGCCGCCGAGAAGGCGCTGGGCGAGCCGCAGGGCCGCGAGCGCGTGAAGATCGTGGAGCGCGAGGACATGCTCGGGGCCAGCGGCGCCTGAGACACCGGTGGGGCCCGCCGTCCGGCGGGCCCCACCGTCGTGCCCGGGGTCAGCCCCGGATCGAGGTGATCTTCTTGGTCCTCAGGTCGGCCTGCACGTAGACCGTGGTCGTGGTGTCGCCGCTCCACGTCAGGGTGACCGAGGCGTTGGTCTTGCCCATCCCGCTGTCGACGGAGGTCACCTTCCACTTCAGCGGCACGTTCTGGGCGCGCAGCACCCCGTTGGCGTGGTTCGCGTCCTCCCACTGCCTCAGCTCCCGCTGGAGCGGCTCGGAGAGGTAGAAGGCGCGCAGCTGGTCCGCGGTGCGGCCGTCGCCGTCGTAGACCGCGTCGATGTACGAGCCGTAGAAGTCGGCGATCCGGGTGAACGCCCCTTCCGGGCTGCCGGAGACGGACGGCGGGGCGGCGGCCGTGGCCGCGGTCCCGCCGGCGAGGGCGAAGGAGAGGGCGGCCGCGCCCGCGACGGCCGTGAGGGCGACGGACGTGGTGCGCTTGGTCGGGAGCTGGAGCATCGGCGGTACCTTTCCCCGTGATCACGTGCCGGTACGGTCCCCGGCTGCCCCGGAAGACGCGCCGGGGCCGCCAACGGGTTCTCCTTGTCCGGGAAATGGCGAGATTTCGCTCGTACGGGCGATCTGTGCCCCCGCGCCCGCCCGGCGGCGGAATGCGGCGGCCCGGCCGGAGGTTGCGACGGACGCGATATCCGACTCCGTACGCACTGGAGAGCTCATGAAGATCGGCATCATCGGCGCCGGCAACATCGGCGGCAACCTCACCCGCCGGCTCACCGCCCTCGGACACGAGGTCCGCGTCGCCAACTCCCGTGGCCCCCAGACCCTGACCGCCCTCGCCGAGGAGACCGGGGCCACCCCCGTCACCGTCGCCGAGGCGGCCCTGGGCGCCGAGATCGTCGTGGTCACCGTCCCCTTCAAGAACGCCCCCGACCTGCCCGCCGGAATCCTCGACGGGGCCGCCGAGGGCTTCGCCCTCATCGACACCAACAACTACTACCCGCGCGAGCGCGACGGCCGCATCGCCGCCGTCGAGGACGAGGGCCTCACCGAGAGCCGCTGGACCGAACGCCAGCTGGGCCACCCGGTGGTCAAGGCGTTCAACGGCACCTACGCGGCCGACATCCTCGAACGGCCCCTGCCGGCCGGCCACCCGGACCGCATGGCCCTGCCCGTCGCCGGCGACGACGAGGGGGCGAAGAAGGCCGTCCGCGCCCTGATCGACGAACTCGGCTTCGACACCGTGGACGCGGGCGGCATCGACGACTCCTGGCGCCAGCAGCCCGCCACCCCCGTCTACGGGCTGCGCGCGGGCGCCGAGGCGGTCACCCGCGCCCTGGCCGAGGCATCGCCCGTCCGCCCGGAGGCCTTCCGCGGCTGAGCCCGTCACGGCGGCGGCCCGGACCCCGGTACGGCGGTCCGGGCCGCCGCGGCCCGGGTTCCGCCGCCCGCGGCGCGCTCCACCGGGCAGACTGTCGGACGTGACGACAATGAGCAAAGGCGCCAACCTGCCGGTCGCGGCAGCCTCCGTCAGAGCCGTGCTCGGCTGGTCCCCCGGGCCGGGCGTGCCCGACGTGGACGCCTCCGCGCTGCTGCTGGCCGGCGGCGGACGGGTCCGCTCCGACGGTGACCTCGTCTTCTACAACCAGCCCCGGCACGCCTCCGGCGCCGTGCGCCACGTCGGGAAGCGGCCCGGCGCCGACACCCTCGACGTCGATCTGGCCGCCCTGGAGCCGGACGTCGAGCGCGTCGTGCTCTGTGCCTCCGCCGACGGCGGCGCGTTCGGCCAGGTCCCCGGGCTCCACCTGCGGCTGCTCGACGCGGTGTCGGGGGCCGAGGTGGCCCACTTCGCCATAGAGGCCGGGCCGGAGACCGCCCTGATCGGCGGGGAGCTCTACCGGCGGGCCGGGACGTGGAAGTTCCGCGCCGTCGGCCAGGGGTACGCGAGCGGGCTCGCGGGACTGGCCACGGACTACGGCATCACCGTCGACGACGCCCCTCCCGCCCCGACACCCCCGCGGACACCCGCACCCGCCACCCCGTCAGGCCCCGTGCCCGCCACGCCGTCAGGCCCCGTGCCCGCCACGCGGCCGCGCCTCAGAGGTCGATCGACCGGAACTCGTCCACGACGGCGAAGCCGGTGCCGTCGTACAGGCCCATCG
>NZ_JBFBGN010000173.1:0-12553 GCF_040684675.1 Streptomyces sp. NPDC089915
GGCTCGCTCGCCATCATCAGCGCGATGCCGAAGAAGGCGTGGAAGGGCATGCCCGCGAAGAGCTCCAGCATCCGCATCACGTAACCCGGACGGTGACCGATCGAAGATCCTGAAGGCGGCCGGCGCGGCCGGCCTCGTGGCCGCCGCGCTGGCGCCGCTCCCCGCGACGGCCGACGAGGCCGCTGCGGCCGCCGGACCCTGCGGCACGGGCGGCACGTTCACCGCCGCCGCGCCCGCCTGCACCTACACCGGCGTCGGCACGGACACCTTCACCGTCCCGGCCGGGGTGACCGAGGTGACGGCCGACCTCTTCGGCGCCGAGGGCGGCAGCGCGGCCGGCTTCGTCCAGCCGGCGCCCCCGAACGCGGGCGCGCCCGGCGGCCTGGGCGGCGAGACCCGCGCCGTGCTCGCCGTCACCCCGGGCCAGACCCTCCAGATCACCGTCGGCGGCGTCGGCAGCTCCGGCACCTCCCGGCACGGCGAGTTCGCCCGTCCCGGCGGCCGCGGCCACGGCTCCGGCGGCGGCGGCGCCCACGGCGGCGGCGGGTCCGGCGGCGGAGCCACCGACCTGCGCACGGGCGCCTTCGGCGCGGCCGACCGGGTCCTGGTGGCCGGGGGCGGCGGCGGCGCGGGCAACGGCGGGCCGCTGCTGCGCGGCGGCGCCGGCGGCGGACTCGAGGCGGAGCCCGGCGGCCAGGGCGGCGGCCCCGACGGCTCCGGCCTCGCGGGCGGCGGCGGAACCCAGACCGCGCACGGCGCGGGCGGCCCCCGCAACTCCAACTACGGCGCCCCCGGAGGCGCCGGCAGCGACATCGACCAGTACACCAGCCTGCCCAACCCCGGAAGCGGCGGGACCGGCGGCAACGGCGGTGCCGGCGGCCCCGGCGGCGGCGGGGGCGGCGGCGGGTACTTCGCCGGCGGCGGCGGCTCCGGCGGCGGCAACCCGGGCAACCTGTCCGGGGCCGGCGGCGGCGGAGGCAGCGGCTTCACGGCGCCCTCCGCCACGGCGGTCACCCTCGCGCGGGGCGTCCGCCGCGGCGACGGCGCGGCGGTGGTGTCCTTCCGGTACGGGACCTCGGTGACGGTGACCGCCGACGACGCCACCCCGCTGTTCGGCCGGGGCACCACCCTCACGGCGACCGTCGACCCGGCGAACCCCGCCGCCGGCACCCCGAGCGGCGAGGTCACCTTCTTCGACGGGACCGTCCCGCTGGGCACCGCCGTCCTGCACGACGGCCGCGCGAGCCTGCGCACCGGCGTCCTCCAGCCCGCCACCCACCCCGTCACCGCCCGCTACGGCGGCGACGCGGCCTTCACCCCGGGCGCCACGGCCGGGCCCGCCGAGGTCACCGTGGGCTTCAGCGGCCCCTGCCTGACCACCGCCCACCAGGGCCCGCTGACCGTCGCCGACGGCGAGGCCGTCTGCATCGGAGCCGGCGGCAGCCAGAACGGACCGGTCACCGTCCGCCCGGGCGGCGCCCTGGCCGTGACCGGCGCCCGCCTGACCGGCCCGGTCTCCGCCGACGGCGCCCTGGCCCTGACCGTCTGCGGGTCCGAACTCACCGGCCCCTTCGGCGTCCAGCACGCCACCGGCCCGGTGGTGGCCGGCTCCGACCGCGAGGGCGCGGCCTGCGCCGGCAACACCGTGCGGGGCCCGCTGACCGTCGAGGGGAACACCGGCGGCGTCGAGGTCTCGGCGAACACCGTGACCGGCGCGGTCCGGATCAGCGCGAACAGCGGCACCGGCCCGCTCCCCGAGGCCCTCGCCCCGGCGTTCCGCGCCAACCGGGTCACCGGCCCCCTGCGCTGCGAGGGCAACGACCCGGAGCTCCTCCAGTCCGGCACCACCGCGACCGGCGCCCGTACGGGCCAGTGCCGCCCGACGGACTGATTCCGGCCGCCGCCCCCTGCCGGACCCCGGTCCGGCGGGGGGCCCGCCCCGCCCCTTCCCTATTCCTGTAACGGGTTCTACTCTGACCGCCGCCGTCCCAGCGACCGGCTGGACCGCGAGGATCCCGGAGGGGCCGTGCACCTCGAATACACGCCCGAGCAGCAGCAGTTGCGCGCCGAGCTGCGTGCCTACTTCGCCGAGCTCGTCCCGCAGGACGTCTACGCCCGCTACGAGGACCCGGCCGCGCAGAAGCGCTTCTACCGCGAGACCATCCGCCGCCTCGGCGCGGACGGCTGGCTCGGCGTCGGCTGGCCGAAGGAGTACGGCGGGCGCGGCATGTCCCCCATGGACCAGTTCATCTTCTTCGACGAGGCCGCGCAGGCCGTCGTCCCGCTGCCGCTGATGGCGCTCAACACCGTCGGTCCGACCCTCATGCAGTTCGGCACCGACGAGCAGAAGGCGTACTTCCTCCCGAGGATCCTCTCCGGCGAGATCGACTTCGCCATCGGCTACAGCGAGCCCGACGCCGGCACCGACCTCGCCGCGCTCAAGTGCAAGGCCGTCCGCGAGGGCGACGAGGAGACCGGCACCTACGTCGTGAACGGCCAGAAGATCTGGACCACCAACGGCGACACCGCCGACTGGGTCTGGCTCGCCGTCCGCACCGACCCGGACGCCCCCGCGCACAAGGGCATCACCATGCTGCTGGTCCCGACCTCGGACCCCGGCTACTCCTGCACCCTCATCAACACCCTCGCCTCGCACGACACCACCGCCAGCCACTACGAGGACATCCGCGTGCCCGCGAGCCGCCGCGTCGGGCAGGAGAACAAGGGCTGGCGCCTGATCACCAACCAGCTCAACCACGAACGCGTCACCCTCGCCGCCCACGGCACGATGGCCATCCGCGCCCTCCACGACGTCCAGCGCTGGGCCGCGGAGACCAAGCTCGCCGACGGCCGCCGCGTCATCGACCTGTCCTGGGTCCGCGGCCGCCTGGCCCGCACCCACACCCGGCTGGACGCGATGAAGCTCCTCAACTGGCAGATGGTGAACGCCGTCCAGTCGGGCACCCTCACCCCCCAGGACGCCTCCGCCGTCAAGGTCTACGGCTCCGAGGCCCGCCGCGACGCGTACGCCTGGCTGATGGAGGTGGTCGGCGCGGCGGGCGCCCTCAAGGACGGCTCGGCGGGCGCGGTCCTCCACGGCGAACTGGAACGCGGCTACCGCAGCGCCGTCATCTTCACCTTCGGCGGCGGCAACAACGAGATCCAGCGCGAGATCATCTCCTGGATCGGCCTGGGCATGCCGAGGGTCCGCCGCTGACGCGCCCGGCCGGCCGGCGCCCCGCCGGGCAGCCGTGGCGGGGGCCGGGCCGCGGTGGTTCCATGGAAGGGCGGAAAGAGTCCTTTTACGAGGATGCGGAGAAGCGGTCCCCGTGCCGCGCACCGCACAATCGGGATCCGCGAGAAGCGGACGGACTCTTTCCGCTCTGCGGCGTTCCCGGGCCCCCGCCGGTGCGGATCGCGACGGGGAGATCAAGGGCGCGTCAAGGATCGGTGAACAAACGGAAGGAACGCGTCAAGGGGGTGATGGGGGCGCCCGCGGCGGCAGCAGACTGGAGGGGCGACGGAGCGGAATGGCAGTTCCGCGGCGCACGGCCGACGGCGGGGCACAGCACCCGTCCGAGGGCGCGGTGTCCGGCCCGTGGGGGGCCCGGACCAGGCGAACGAGCGCCGGTACCCGTCGCACACCACATGAGCCGTCCGGCCCCCGGTGTGGGGATGCCGGGACCGGACGGCTCACGTGCCCCCCCTGCGCGGCGGCTCAGCCGCCTATGTCCCGGCCGCGGAAGTCCTCCAGCGTCTCGCGCCTCACCAGGACCCGGGCCATGCCCTCGTGGACGGCGACCACCGGCGGCCGGCCGACCATGTTGTAGCCGGAGGCCATGGACAGCTGGTAGGCGCCGGCCACCGGAACGGCCAGCAGATCGCCCGGGTGGACGTCCGCCGGCAGCTCGGCGTCGGCCGCCAGGACGTCGCCCGCCTCGCAGTGCCGCCCGACGACCGTGGCCGTACGGGAGCCCGCCGTCGAGCGCCGCCCGATCAGCCGGGGCGCGTAGCGCACCCCGTACAGGGCCGGACGCGGGTTGTCGCTCATCCCGCCGTCCACCGCCACGAACACCCGGCCGCCGGAGTGCTTGACGGACAGCACCCGGTACACGGCCACCCCCGCCGGGCCGGCGATCGCCCGGCCGGGCTCCACGGTCAGCCGGGGCACCGGCAGCCCGGCGGCGGCGCAGCGCCCCGCCAGAGCCGCGCGCAACTCCCGGGCCAGCGCGGTGAGGTCGAGGGCCGGCTCGCCGGGCCGGTAGGCGATGCCGTGCCCGCCGCCGAGGTCCAGCTCGGGCAGGACCACCCCGTGCGCCTCGTGCACGGCGGCCATCAGCTCCACCATGCGACCCAGCGCCACCAGGTAGGAGTCCACCGTGGTGATCTGGGAGCCGATGTGGCAGTGCAGGCCCGCGAGTTCGAGCCGGGGCTGGCCCAGGATCCGGGCGACGGCCTCCTGCGCGCTCCCGTCGAGGGCGGACAGACCGAACTTCTGCCCCTCCGTACCGGTACGGATCTTCTCGTGCCCGCCCGCGTCGACGCCCGGCACCACCCGCACCAGCACGCGCTGGCGCCCCTCGGGGCCCACCGCCGCCGCGATCCGGGCGATCTCCGAGGCGCCGTCGATGACGATCCGCCCCACCCCGAGCCGCAGCGCGCAGGCGATGTCCCGGGGGGACTTGGCGTTGCCGTGCAGGACGATGCGCTCGGGCGGGAAACCCGAGGTGACGGCCAGCTCCAGCTCCCCGGCGGAGCACACGTCCAGGCCCAGCCCCTCCTCCCGCACCCAGCGCGCCATCGCGCGGGAGAGGAACGCCTTGGCGGCGTAGAGCACCTCGGCGTCGGGGAAGGCGTCCCGGTAGGTGCGGCAGCGGCCGCGCACCTCGCCCTCGTCCAGCACGTAGACGGGGGTGTCGAACCGCTGGGCGACCTCCGCCAGCGACACCCCGCCGACGGCCAGGCCGCCGTGCGGGAGCCGGGTGGTGGAGACGGGCCACACGCGGAGGTCGTCGGCTCCGGCCGCGACCTCGGGGAGTACTTCGACGGTCATGACGGTTCCGGCCCCTTTCAGACGGCCTTGGAGGCCTTGACGGCCTCCGCAGGCCTCGGCGACTCGGACGGCCCGGACGGATCGGCCGCCTCGACGGAGATCCCCGAAGCCCCCGGGACCCCCGAGGGCGCCGGGGCGGTCAGGGTCGGGTCGACGGTCAGCGGCGTCGCCCCCAGCGGCTCCGCCAGCGCGCGCAGCGCCGCCTCGGAGAGCCGGATCCAGGGGTGCCCCGCCCCGAGGACGGCGGCCAGGCCCTCGGCGCGGGTGAAGCCGACGGCGGTACGAGCGCCCAGCGGCGTGCGGAACAGCCGCACCACCACCTCACCGGCACCCGGCCGGACCGGGACGTACAGGGGTCCGGCCGGGACGCGTTCCTCGGGCTCGGGGTCGTCGTCGTACTGGAACAAACACATGGGGCCCTCCCAGGGGAACCACGGATGACCTACGGGTTCGGGCGCCCCGGGCTGCGGGGAGGCGGTCCGGGGCGCGCCACCGAAGCTATCCCCGGCACCGGACCCCCGCCGACGGCCCCTGACGGGACCTTGACGCCGTCCGGCCCGGTCCTGACGCACCGCTGACACCCGGCCGCCGCCGTCCGGCGGTTTCACGCCGCGCCGGGCGAGGACGGTCGGACCCGCGCCCGGCTGGGTAGGCTCACCGCGGGAGGCGGGCGATGAGCGGAGCTCCGTACGAGGGCGCCGACCCGGGACTGTACGGACCCGGGTCCGTCACCTGGCACTGCCACGGCGACCCGGTGATGTGGATCGCCGGGGTCCGCGCGCTCTACCTCCAGGCCCTGCACCCGCGCGCCGTCCGCGGGGTCATGGAGAACTCCTCCTTCGCCGAGGACGCCTGGGGACGGCTGCTGCGCACCGCCGACTTCGTCGGCACCCTCACCTACGGCACGGCCGAGGCCGCCGAGCGGGCCGGCGCCCACGTCCGCGCCGTCCACCGCAGGCTGTCCGCCACCGACCCGGACACGGGCGAGCGGTTCCCCGTGGACGACCCCGAACTGCTCCTGTGGGTGCACTGCGCCCAGATCGACAGTTTCCTGCACGTACTGCGCCGGTCCGGCGTTCCCCTTACACCCGCACAGGCCGACCGCTATGTGGACGAGAACCGCGTCAACGCCCGGCTCGTGGGCCTCGACCCGGCCACCGTCCCGGCCGACACCGCGCAGCTCGCCGGCTACTTCGAGCTGCTCCGGCCCCGGCTCGCGGCCGGGCCCGACGCCCGGGCCGTGGACCGCTTCCTGCGCTCACCACCCGTCCCGCCACTGCTCGTTCCTGGCCGAAACCTGCTGTGGCGGCCGCTCGCGGGGCTCGCCTACGCCACCCTTCCCGGCTGGGCGCACCAGCTGTACGGCCGGCCCGCACCGCCCTCACGCACGGTCACCAGGCGCCTGCGCCTCACGGGTCGCGTGCTGCGCAGTATTCCCGCAGGTCTACGCTGGCAGCTGCCTCCAGGTCACATCTTGAGAGCGATGCGCCGACTGGGCCCCGGGAGCCGCCCCTCCGCGTACACACTGCGTAAGTCAGCGGCCATACTGGACCGGCTGGGGAGGGCGCGATACGACGACGGGCACGATGACGGGGGCGGCTTTAAGACATGGCGGAGTCCAGACTGATCCAGGGCCGGTACCGGTCACTCGATCTGATCGGGCGCGGCGGCATGGGCGAGGTGTGGCGCGCCCGCGACGAGTCGCTGGGCCGGCAGGTCGCCGTGAAGTGCCTCAAACCGGTCGGTGCCGAACAGGACGCGCACTTCACGCAGGTGCTGCGCGAGCGCTTCCGCCGTGAGGCGCGCGTCGCGGCCTCGCTCCAGCACCGCGGCGTCACCGTCGTCCACGACTTCGGCGACGACAGCGCCGCCGGCGGTCCCCTCTACCTGGTCATGGAGCTCCTCGAAGGCCGCAACCTCAGCCAGCTGATGGAGGAGAACGAGGCGCGCCCGCTCCCCGTCGACGTGGTCCTCGACATCGCCGAGCAGATGGCCGCCGCCCTCGGCTACACCCATGACCAGGGCGTGGTCCACCGCGACCTGAAGCCCGCCAACATCATGCGGCTCACCGACGGCACGGTGAAGATCTGCGACTTCGGCATCGCCCGCCTGGCCCACGACATCGGCTTCACCGCCAAACTGACCGGCGGCGGCATGGCCATGGGCACCCCGCACTACATGTCGCCCGAGCAGATCGCGGGCGGCGAGGTCGACCACCGCAGCGACCTCTACTCCCTGGGCTGCGTGCTCTACGAGATCGCCACCGGGGCCCCGCCGTTCGACCTCGGCGACTCCTGGTCCGTGCTGGTCGGCCACCGGGACACCGCGCCCGTGCCGCTGCGCGACCACCGGCCGGAACTGCCCGAGTACTTCGAGCGGATCGTCCTCGACCTGCTGGCCAAGCGCCCCGAGGAGCGGCCCGGCGACGCCCTCCACCTGCACCGGCGGCTGGCCGACGCCCGCCTCGGCCCCGGTGCGCCCCGGGTCCAGGCCCCGCTGCCCGCGTGGGCCGAGGGGATGACCGCCGGGCGCAAGGCGGGCATCGACGCCCGGCCGGCCAGTGGTGAGTGGGCGGTCCTCACCGGTTCCTGGACGGCCCCCCGCCGTCCGTCCGGCGCCCACCCCCTGACCGGGGACGGCCACGCGCCCCTGCCGCACGGCGGTCCCGGCCCCGGCGGCCGTACCACGCCCGGTGGCGGCCACCCCGGCCGCGGCGGCGGGCGTCCGGAGACCGGTCCCTTCCCCGGAACGGCGCTGCCCGCCGCATCCGGTACGGCTTCCCTGCCCCTGCCCGGCCACCCCGCCGACCCCTGGCCGAGCCCCGCGCCGGCCCCGGGCTCCGCCGACGCCGCCACGGGCGGGCCCGGACGCGCCGATGCCTTCGGAGCGGGAGCGGGAGCCGGAGCCGGAACCGGCCACGTCGCGTCCGCCGGGCCGGCCCACGCGCCCGCCCCCGGCGAACCCGAGCCCTTCGAGTCCGGCCACGCCTCCGTCCCCGGGCCGCGCCCCGCCGGCGGCCCCGCCGCCGAGGGGTACCACGGCTCCGACGGCTACCCGCACGCCGACGGCGGCTCCGGCGAGCAGCGGATCCTGCGGCCCGCCCCCGCCGAGGACCCCCGGCTGACCACCGCCTACGGGACCGCGGTGGTCCGTACGCACGCCCCGACCGACCCGGGCCGGCCCGACTCCCTCGACGCCGGGCACATCCGCGCCTTCGCCCTCAGCCGGGCCGGCCGGCCCGAGGAGGCCCTCGCCGTGTACGCGGCCGTGGCGGAGGGCCGGGCGCGCGTGCTCGGCCCCGACCACACCGACACCCTGGCCGCCCGGCAGGAGG
This sequence comes from Streptomyces sp. NPDC089915, assembly GCF_040684675.1. NCBI lineage: Bacteria > Bacillati > Actinomycetota > Actinomycetes > Kitasatosporales > Streptomycetaceae > Streptomyces > Streptomyces sp. NPDC089915. Next base: position 8,388 of record NZ_JBFBGN010000173.1, read on the forward strand.
AGGCGTACGAACTCGGCCGCCTCGGCCGCCACGGCGAGGCGTACGAGAGGTACCGCGCGGTGCTCTCCGCCCGTATCCGCACCACGGGCCCGCGCCACCCCGACACCCTGCGCTGCCGCCACAACCTGGCCTGCGCCCTCGGCGCCCTCGGCCGGCACGCCGAGGCCCACGAGGCCGCCGCCGAAGTGGCCGCCGACCGCGCCGAGGTGCTCGGCACCGAGCACGCCGACACCCTCCTGACCCGCTACGAGGTCGGCTACGCCCTCGGCCGGCTCGGCCGCTGGAACGAGGCGCTGACCGTGTTCCGGCAGGTCGCCGCCGCCCGCGAGCGCGTCCTCGGCCGGGACCACCCCGACGCCCTCGCCGCCCGCTACGAGACCGGCATCGCGCTCGGCCGCACCGGCCGTGCCGCCGAGGCCCTCGACCTGTTCCGGTCCCTGGTCCGCGACCGCACCCGGGCCTACGGCGCGGCCGACCCGGAGACCCTGCGGGCCCGGCACGTGCTCGGCGTCAACCTGGGCCGTCTCGACCGGTGGGAGGAGGCGGTGGCCGAGGCCCGCGAGGTGGGCGCGGCCCGTGCGAGGGCGCTGGGCGCGGAGCACCCGGACACCCTGGTCAGCCGCCGGGAGCTGGCCGTCGGCCTGGGCCGGCTCGGCCGCTGGGACCAGGCGCTGCCCGTCTACCGGGAGCTGTCCGGGATCCGCGAGCGCTCCCTGGGCGACGAGCACCCGGACACCGTCCTGGCCCACGCCGACGAGGCCCACTGTCTGGAGCGGCTCGGTCAGGTGTGTTACCAAGAGCCATGACCGCTGACGCTGGCTCCCGGGGTTTCGCGCACGACGTGTACGACGCGGTGATCGTCGGAGGCGGCCACAACGGCCTCGTCGCCGCCGCCTACCTGGCCCGCGCGGGCCGTTCCGTCCTGGTCCTGGAGCGGCTCGGGCACACCGGCGGCGCCGCCGTCTCCACCCGGCCGTTCGCCGGGGTCGACGCCCGGCTCTCGCGCTACTCCTACCTCGTGTCCCTGCTCCCGGAGAAGATCGTCCGCGATCTGGGGCTGCGCTTCCGGGTGCGCCGGCGCACGGTGTCCTCGTACACGCCCTTCGAACGCGGCGGCCGCCCCGGCGGGCTCCTCGTCGGCGGCGGGGAGGACCGTACGCGGGAGTCCTTCGCCCGGCTCACCGGCTCCGACCGCGAGTACGAGGCCTGGCGCGCCTTCTACGCCACCACCGGCCGCCTCGCCGGACGCGTCTTCCCCACCCTCACCGAACCGCTGCCCACCCGCGAGGAGCTGCGGGCGCGGATCGACGACGAGCAGGCCTGGCGGATGTTGTTCGAGGAGCCGATCGGGCGGGCGGTGGAGGAGCGCTTCGCCGACGACCTGGTCCGGGGCGTGGTCCTCACCGACGCCCTGATCGGCACCTTCGCCGACGCCCACGACGCCTCCCTCGCCCAGAACCGCTGCTTCCTCTACCACGTCATCGGCGGCGGCACCGGAGACTGGGACGTCCCCGTCGGCGGCATGGGCGCGCTCACGGACGCGCTGGCCGACGCCGCTCGCGCGGGCGGCGCGGAGATCGCCACCGGGCACGAGGCGCTGCGGATCCACACCGACGGCAGCTCCCCGGCCGAGGTCACCTTCCGGACGGCGTCGGGCGAGGGCACCGTGGTCGGACGCGCCGTCCTGGTCAACGCCTCCCCGAGGGCGCTGGCCGAACTCCTCGGGCAGGCCCCGGACCCGGTCGTACGGGCCCCCGAGGGCGCCCAGTTCAAGGTGAACATGCTGCTGCGCCGGCTGCCCCGGCTGCGCGACACCTCGGTGGACCCCCGCGAGGCCTTCTCCGGCACCTTCCACGTCGCGGAGGGGTACGAGGAGCTCCGGCGGGCCCACGCGGAGGCGGCGGCCGGGGAACTGCCGTCCGTACCGCCCTCGGAGATCTACTGCCACTCGCTGACCGACCCCACGATCCTCGGGCCGGAACTCACCGAGCAGGGCTGCCAGACCCTCACCCTCTTCGGACTGCACACCCCGGCCCGGCTGTTCGAGAAGGACAACCGGCAGGCGCGCGAGGTCCTGCTGACCGCCACCCTGGCCCAGCTCGACGCCCACCTCGCCGAGCCGCTCACCGACTGCCTGGCCTTCGACGCCGACGGCCGGCCCTGCATCGAGGCGAAGACCCCGCTCGACCTGGAGCAGGAACTGCGGCTGCCCGGCGGGCACATCTTCCACCGGGACCTGTCCTGGCCGTACGGGCGGGCGGGCCGGTGGGGCGTCGAGACCGAGCACGCCAACGTGCTGCTGTGCGGCGCGGGGGCGGTCCGAGGCGGCGGGGTCAGCGGGATCCCGGGCCACAACGCGGCGATGGCACTGCTGCGGGGCTGACCCGGCCGGCCCCTACGCGGCCCGGCCGGGGAGGCGGAAGCCGTCGAAGAGGTCGTCGAGGGCGCGCAGCGAGACGCGGGCGGGCAGGGCGCGGAAGGCGAGGTCGCGGGCGGCGACGGCGAGGGGGTTCCCGACGGCCGCGACCCGGCCGGCCCGGCGGGCCCGGACCCGGATGGCGTCCGTACGGGCGAGCCGTGCCCGGGTGTAGGCGGCCAGCGCGGCCGGTACGTCCGGGCCGGCCAGCAGGTGCGCCAGTACGACGGCGTCCTCGACGGCCTGGCAGCCGCCCTGCCCGAGGTTGGGGGTCATGGCGTGGGCGGCGTCGCCGATCCAGGCGGTGCGGCCGTCGTGCAGACGGGGGAGCGGGGCGGCCAGGTCGTAGAGGTCGTGCTGGAGCACCCGGGCGGGGTCGATCCGCTCCAGCAGGGCGGGGACCGGGTGGTGCCAGGTGCCGAAGCGGCGCAGGAGTTCGGTGCGGACGTCGGCGGGCCGGTATCCCTCGGGGGCGACGGCGGTGGCGTAGGCGTACAGCCCTCCGTCGGCGAGCGGAACCGTCCCGAAGCGCTGCCCGCGCCCCCAGGTCTCGGCGGCGGCGACGCCGGCCGGCGCCGTCCCGGCGGGCAGGACGGTGCGCCAGGCGGTCTCGCCGCTGTAGTGCAGGCCGGGGTGGCGGGGGAAGCGGCGGCGGCGCAGCGGGCTGTGGATGCCGTCCGCGGCGATGACGGCGTCGGCGGTGAGGTCCCCGGCGGGGGTGCGGACCACCGCGTGCCCGTCGGCCTCGTCCACGGCGGTGACGGCGGTCCCGTACCGCAGGGCGCCCTCGGGGAGTTCGGCGGCCAGGGCGGTGGTGAGCGCCGAGCGGTGCAGGGCGAGCGGGGTCCGGCCGTAGCGGGCGGCGAGGACGGCGGGGTCGGCCCGGTCGAGCCAGCCGCCGCCGGGGCGGCGCAGCCCCATCGCCATGCCGGCGGGGCGCGGGCCCTCGGGGGCGGGGTCGAAGCCGATGGCGTCGAAGGCGCGCAGGGCGTTGGGGGCGAGGACGATGCCCGCACCGACGGCGGTGGGCCCGCCGGCCCGCTCGCACACGGTGACCCGCCATCCCCGGCGGGCCAGGGCCAGGGCGGCCGTGAGCCCGCCGATCCCGGCTCCGGCGACGACGGCGTGACGCTGGCGTACGGGCATGGCGGGGCCTCCTGCTCCAAGGGACCTCCTCTACATCCGTAGAGGCTTCGTGAGGCTCACTCTACAGCTGTAGAGTGAGTCCATGTCCACCCCCGAACCCGCCACGGCCCCCGAACCCCCCGCCGCCCCAGGCCCCGCCCCGGACCGCCGGACCCTGATCGCGGACACGGCGATCGCCCTCGTGGCCGCCTCCGGCCTGCGCGGCCTCACACACCGCGCCGTCGACGGCGCCGCGGGGCTCCCGGCGGGCAGCACCTCGTACTACTTCCGCACCCGGACCGCCCTGATCGCCGCCTGCTACCGGAGGCTGGCCGAGCTGAACGTCGCCGACGGCCCGCCGGTCCTCCCGGCCGACCGTGACGAGGCGGCCCGCGCGCTCGGCGCCCTGCTGCACCACTGGCTGACGGCCGGCCGCGCACGCCAGCTGGCCCGCTTCGAGCTGAGCCTGGAGGCCGCGCGCAATCCGGAACTGGAACCCGAACTGCGCGAGGCCGGCCTCGCCGTCCGGGCGCGCGGGGCCAGCAGCCGGATCGGGAGCCCGCGCACCAACAGGAACAGCAGGAGGAACACGGGCAGCAGGAGCAGCGGCCGGCCGCCGGAGAGC
>NZ_JBFBGN010000174.1:0-12526 GCF_040684675.1 Streptomyces sp. NPDC089915
GGCTGGTCCTGCTCACCCTCTTCGCGCTCTTCGCGCATCCCCCCGATCGGGGGGCCGGGGCCGTCCGCTCACGCGGTGGTGCCTAGCGGAAGCGGCGCGTCGTGCGGGCCGGCTCGGTCGGCGGGGCGATCTGGAACTGAGGCTCGGAGGCCGGGGCGGCCGCCTTCCGGGTCCGGCGGCGGGGCGCGACGGGCGCCTCGTTGAGGACCACGTCCGGGATCGGGGTGGCCACGGCCTTGCGGGTCGGGACCCGGCGCGGCCGGACCGGGGCCGAAGCCTCGGCGACCTCGGCGACGGCCACGGGGGCCTGCGCCACCGGGGCCTCCGCGACGGCGGCGGCCTTGCGGGTCCGGGTGCGCTTCGGCTTCTCCGGCGCCTCCTCGGTCACGACCGGGGCCTCGGCCACGGGGACCTCGGCGACCGGGGCCGCGACGGCGGCGGCCGTCTTGCGGGCCCGGGTGCGGCGCGGCTTGACCACCGGCGCCTCCTCGGTCACGACCGGAGCCTCGGCCACGGGGGCCTCGGCCACGACCGGGGCCTCGGCCACCGGCGCCTCGATGACGGGAGCCTCTGCCTCGTTCACCGCGGCCACGGCCGCAGCCGTCAGCCGGGTGCGGCGGCGGCGCGGGCGGCGCGCCTCGTCGTCGGCGGGGGCCTCGGCGGCCGGGGCCGCCGGAGCGGTCAGGGCCTCGGCCTCGGCGCCCAGCTCCGAACCGCTGCGGGTGCGGCGGCGCTGGCGCGGCGTACGGGTCCGGGCGGGACGCTCCTCGGCCACCGGGGCCGCGCCGCGGCCGCCACGGCCACCGCGGCCGCCGGTCTCGCCCAGGTCCTCCAGCTCCTCGGCCTTCAGGCCGGCCCGCGTGCGCTCGGCGCGCGGCAGGATGCCCTTGGTGCCGGCCGGGATGCCCAGCTCCTCGTAGAGGTGCGGGGAGGTGGAGTAGGTCTCGACCGGGTCGTGGAAGTCCAGCTCCAGCGCCTTGTTGATCAGCTGCCAGCGCGGGATGTCGTCCCAGTCGACCAGGGTGACGGCGGTGCCCTTGTTGCCCGCGCGGCCGGTGCGGCCCACGCGGTGCAGGAAGGTCTTCTCGTCTTCCGGCGTCTGGTAGTTGATGACGTGCGTCACGCCCTCGACGTCGATGCCGCGCGCGGCCACGTCGGTGCACACCAGCACGTCGACCTTGCCGTTGCGGAACGCGCGCAGCGCCTGCTCGCGGGCGCCCTGGCCCAGGTCGCCGTGGACGGCGCCGGAGGCGAAGCCGCGCCGCTCCAGCTGCTCGGCGATGTCGGCGGCCGTGCGCTTGGTACGGCAGAAGATCATCGCGAGCCCGCGGCCGTCGGCCTGGAGGATGCGGGAGACGAGCTCCGGCTTGTCCATGTTGTGCGCGCGGAAGACGTGCTGCTTGATGTTGGCGACGGTCGCGCCCTCGCCGTCCTCGGAGACGGCGCGGATGTGCGTCGGCTGCGACATGTAGCGGCGGGCCAGACCGATGACCGCGCCCGGCATGGTCGCCGAGAACAGCATCGTCTGCCGCTTGGCCGGCAGCAGGTTCATGATCTTCTCGACGTCGGGCAGGAAGCCCAGGTCGAGCATCTCGTCGGCCTCGTCGAGGACGAGGGCCTTGACGCGGGACAGGTCGAGCTTCTTCTGCCCGGCCAGGTCCAGCAGGCGGCCCGGGGTGCCGACGATCACGTCGACGCCCTTCTGGAGCGCCTCGACCTGGGGCTCGTACGCGCGGCCGCCGTATATGGCGAGGACGCGGACGTTGCGGACCTTGCCCGCGGTCAGCAGGTCGTTGGTGACCTGGGTGCACAGCTCGCGGGTCGGAACCACCACGAGGGCCTGCGGGGCGTCGGTCAGCTGCTCGGGCGTGGCCCGGCCGGCCTCGACGTCCGCGGGGACGACGACCCGCTCCAGCAGGGGGAGGCCGAAACCGAGCGTCTTGCCGGTGCCGGTCTTGGCCTGGCCGATGACGTCCGTGCCGGAGAGGGCGACGGGGAGGGTCATCTCCTGGATCGGGAAGGGGGACACGATGCCGACGGCTTCCAGCGCCTCGGCCGTCTCGGGAAAGATCCCGAGGTCTCGGAACGTAGTCAGGGTGCTGCCTCTTCTGTGAGACGCGGCGCGAGGCGGCGAGGGGGGTCCTACCGTGCCGGGCTTGCGGTACTGCGCCCACCCAGGTTCGGGCGGGTCGTACGAAGCTGCGCGGGACCACTGCCATCGCTCAGGCGCTCATGCCGCTGAGGGGGCCCCTCGTGGAAGCGGTACGCATGGGCGTACTCGCCGCGCCGAGGGCGGTCGGGTGGAGCCGATCGGGCCACCGACCGGGCATCCTCATTCGGATGGCCCGCCGAGTATTCGGCAGGCGCATTACCACTGTACCCCGGAATCGCGCAGGTGTGTCGGGTGAATTCACCAGGTAGGCGGGTTTACACGGAGCGAGAGCGTGTAGCAGTGGTGACTTGTCCCGCCTTTAGGCGGGCTATTGTGCGGAGCATGTCGACCGTTGAAAACGCATCTCCCGCCGACGAGAACGCCCAGGCCGGGGCGCAGGGCATCGCCGCCCAGGACTGGGCGACCGCCTCAGCCTCCCCGCAGTACCGGGCCGCCGTCGTCGACCTCCTCGGCGCGCTGGCGTACGGAGAGCTCGCGGCCTTCGAGCGCCTCGCGGAGGACGCGAAGCTCGCGCCCACCCTGGGCGACAAGGCCGAACTGGCGAAGATGGCCTCCGCCGAGTTCCACCACTTCGAGCGGCTGCGCGACCGGCTCGCGGCGATCGACGCCGAGCCCACCGCCGCGATGGAGCCCTTCGCGAAGGGCGTGGACGACTTCCACCGCCAGACCGCCCCCTCGGACTGGCTGGAGGGCCTGGTCAAGGCCTACGTCGGCGACTCGATCGCCAGCGACTTCTACCGTGAGGTCGCCACCCACCTCGACACCGACACCCGCGCCCTGGTCGTCGGCGTCCTCGACGACACCGGCCACGGCGGCTTCGCCGTCGAGAAGGTGCGCGCGGCGATCGAGGCGGACCCGCGCGTCGGCGGCCGGCTCGCGCTGTGGGCGCGACGTCTGATGGGCGAGGCCCTCTCGCAGGCCCAGCGGGTGGTGGCCGAGCGCGACGCGCTGTCCACCATGCTGGTCGGCGGGGTGGACGGCATGGCGGCCGGCTTCGACCTGGCGGCCGTGGGCGAGATGTTCACCCGGATCACCAAGGCCCACACCAAGCGCATGGCCGCCCTCGGCCTCGCGGCCTAAGGCTCCGGACGCCGCGCTCAGCCCCGCGACGGAAGCGAAAACGGAGGGCGGCGCGGACCCCCGCCGCCCCCGGCGGCGGGGCGCAGCAGCAGGGACAGCACGACGGCCGACACCCCGAGCCCGCCCATCAGCGTGGCGAAGAGGGTGTTGTGCCCCGGCCCCAGCGACATATGCGTCAGATAGGCCCCGAACAGGGCCCCGCTCACCCCGCTGACCAGCACCGTTCTGGTGGAGGGCAGTCGCTTGGCGAGTACGCGCACGGCCACGCCCGCGAGGGCGAGGCCCAGCAGACCGGAGCCGACGGCCTCCATCAGCATCATCTGGTCACTCCCCTACGTCAGGGCAAACCGGGTCACTGCGGTCCTACCCGAAGCGGAAGATACGGAAACGGCCCGGCGGAGGTGTCCGCCGGGCCGTTCCAGTCGTACTCCAGTGCCTCAGAGCGCCCCGAAACCGACCTTGCGCTGCGCCGGCTCGCCGAGGTCGACGTACGCCAGACGGTCGGACGGCACCAGGACCTTGCGGCCCTTGATGTCGGTGAGGCTCAGCAGCGGCGCGGTGCCGGTCAGCGCATCGGCGATGATGCTCTCCAGCTCCTCGGCGCTCAGGCCGCTCTCCAGCACGATCTCCCGGGGTGCGTGCTGCACGCCGATCTTGACCTCCACGGCTTTGTCCCTCCGACGATCCGGTTCGCGCGATCAGCCGCGCCGTACGCGGTCCACATTAGCCCGGTGAGGGGACACGATCGGCTCGCGGCGGACACGCTCGCAGCGAACAGCGGCCGGTCAGGGCTCCGCTCGGGCCTCGGCGCAGGGCTCCGCTCAGGCCTCCGTGCCGTGCAGCGGGAAGCCGGCGATGCCGCGCCAGGCGAGCGAGGTCAGCAGGTCCACCGCCGTGTCACGGGCGACCGGGCTCTCGCTCGACAGCCAGTACCGGGCCACGACCTGCGAGACCCCTCCCAGGCCCACGGCGAGCAGCATCGACTCGTCCTTCGACAGCCCGGTGTCCTCGGCGATCACCTCCGAGATCGCCTCGGCGCACTGGAGCGAGACGCGGTCGACCCGCTCGCGGACGGCCGGCTCGTTGGTCAGGTCGGACTCGAAGACCAGCCGGAACGCGCCACCCTCGTCCTCGACGTACGCGAAGTAGGCGTCCATCGTCGCCGCCACGCGCAGCTTGTTGTCGCTGGTGGACTCCAGCGCCCCGCGCACCGCCTGGAGCAGGTTCTCGCAGTGCTGGTCCAGCAGGGCCAGGTAGAGGTCGAGCTTGCCGGGGAAGTGCTGGTACAGCACCGGCTTGCTGACGCCCGCCCGCTCCGCGATGTCGTCCATGGCCGCAGCGTGGTAACCCTGCGCGACGAACACCTCCTGGGCGGCGCCCAGCAGCTGGTTGCGCCGGGCACGGCGCGGCAGTCGCGTACCCCGCGGACGCGCTGCCTCGGTCTGCTCGATGGCTGTCACGCCGCCTCCCACTTTCTCTAAGAACACAGTGCGCTCTGCGCCGCGCCGCCATCGTACTTTTCGGTAACCGGATCTGGTGGGTTCAAGCCGGGATTTCTCGCTGTGCGGACGGCCTGGACACACCCCGGACACGCTGGTCAGCGCCTGGCAGATGCTGTCAGCGGTAGTCGTCCTCGTCCAGGGGTACCACCCGGGCCTGTTCGGCGGCGTCCGCTTCCGGCGCCTCTCCCCGGTCCACGCCGGTGAGCGGGTCGTCGTCCCGCGGCTGGATGTCGGTGAGCTGCTCCGCGGCGTCCGCCTCCGGGGCCTCGGCGTCGAGCGGGTCCGCGAACCGGTCCCGGAAGGTGTCCGGTTCCGAAGGGTCGACAGTCATTCCACTCCCCTCGCCTTCGGTCGTCCTCTTACGAGCCTAGGAGGATCGGGAGTCGCACGCCAGACGGTCCTGTGACCGCGAACACAAGGGAACACAAGGGGGTCGGCGTGATCGTCTCGTAACATTGGCCCATGTCTTCGACCGAGCTGCCGGGCGTACGGTCCACCGCCGAGCCGACCTCCCAGGTGGGGGCCGTGCGGGTGGCCGAAGGAGAGGGGCTGCGCACCGTCGCGCTGCCGGGCCTGGAGATGAACGTACGTTTTCGGCCACCGCTGCGGGAGGGTCTGCCGCCCGCGCTGTTCGTGCACGGGCTCGGCGGCTCCTCCCAGAACTGGTCGGCCCTCATGGAGCAGCTGGCCGGCTCCGTCGACGGCGAGGCGGTCGACCTGCCCGGCTTCGGCTGGTCCGCCCCGCCCGCCGACCGCGACTACTCGATCACGGCACTGGCCCGGGCCGTCATCCGTCACCTCGACGCCGCCGGACGCGGCCCCGTGCACCTGTTCGGCAACTCCCTCGGCGGCGCCGTCTCCACCCGCGTCGCGGCCGTCCGGCCCGACCTCGTGCGCACCCTGACGCTGGTTTCGCCCGCGCTGCCCGAGCTGCGCGTGCAGGGCTCGGCCGTGCCCACCGCCCTGCTGGCCCTGCCCGGCGTACCGGCCCTGTTCGGGCGCCTGACCCGGCACCTGACGGCCGAGCAGCGCACCAGAGGGGTGACGGACCTCTGTTACGGAGACCCCTCACGGGTGACGGAGGAGGGCTTCCGCAATGCCGTCGAGGAGATGGAACGGCGCATGGCGCTGCCCTACTTCTGGGAGGCGATGAGCCGTTCCTCGCGCGGGATCGTCGACGCGTACACCCTCGGCGGGCAACACGGGCTGTGGCGCCAGGCGCAGCGCGTCCTCGCGCCGACGCTGCTGGTCTACGGTGGCCGGGACCAGCTGGTCTCGTACCGTATGGCGCGCAAGGCCGCCGCGGCCTTCCGGGGTTCGCGGCTGCTGAGCCTTCCCGAGGCCGGACACGTGGCGATGATGGAGTACCCCGAGGTGGTCGCGGCCGCCTTCCGGGAGCTGCTGCGCGACACCGCCACCGGGGACACCGACCGAGATACCGCAGACGGCAAGGGCTGAGCACGTGGGACGACATAGTCGCAAGGGCCCCGGATCCGCCCCCGCCCGTCCGCAGCCGGCGCCCGCGCCCGCGCCGTACGAGCCGGGCCCGGACGGGCTGTACGAGCCCGGGCCGTACCCGGCCGACCCGTACCGCCCCGCACCCGCCGGGTCCGCGCCGCAGGCGCCCCCCGGTCCAGGGGAGCGGCGCGGACGGCTCCGGTCCGAGGAGCCCACCGTCGTCCACGAGGGGTCCGCCCCGCCGGCGGCCCGGCCCTCGGGCCATCCCGAGCAGCGCGAGGAGGGCGGCGCCTGGGGCACCGGCCCGGCCCCCGCCGCCCGGTACGGGGACTGGCGCGGCGCCCCCCGCGCCGCCGCCCCCGCCGCGCCCGCGGCCCCGGGCGCCGCCGCGCCGTTCCCCACCCCCGCCGCCGGCTTCCCCCGGCTCACCGAGGAGTCCCCGGCCCCCGCGCCCGGCCCCGACCCCGTCACCTCCACCGGCTCCCACCGCCGCGTACCGGGACCCCGTACGCCCGCCGCCCCCGGCCGGCCCGCGGGCGGCCGCGGCACGCGGGCCCGCACCTACACCGGGATCGCGGCCCTGGCGGTGACCGCCGTGCTCGCCGTCGTCATCGCGGGCCAGGTCGCCGACGAGGGCGACTCCGCCGCCTCCGGCGCGCACGCCGCCGGGGACGGCGGCCCGAAGCGGGCCCCCGACGACAAGGCCGCCTCCCGCTCCGACGGCCGACCCACCCCCGCCTCCCCGCCGCCCGCGCAGCCGCTGACGTACGAACAGCAGATGGCGCGGCAGCTGCCCATCGACGCGAAACTCACCGGAACGGGCGTCTTCGACACCGTCCCCGGCCTCGCCAAGGCCCCGGGCAAGGGCAAGGTCGTGCGCTACCGGGTCGACGTGGAGCAGGGCCTCGGCATGGACCCGCAGCTCTTCGCGGAGGCCGTCCAGCGCACCCTCAACGACCCGCGGAGCTGGGGCCACGACGGCGCGATGACCTTCGAGCGGGTACCGGACGGCAAGGCCGACTTCGTCGTCACCCTGGCCAGCCCCGGCACCACCGGCGCCTGGTGCGCCAAGTCCGACCTGGACACCACCATCGACAACGTCTCCTGCGACTCGGCCAGCACCGAACGCGTGATGATCAACGCCTTCCGCTGGGGCCAGGGTTCGGCGACCTACGGGGCCGACCAGATGTTCGCCTACCGGCAGATGCTCATCAACCACGAGGTAGGCCACCGGCTCGGTCACGGGCACGAAAGCTGCCGCACGCCGGGCTCCCTCGCCCCGATCATGCAGCAGCAGACGAAATCGCTCGACATCGACAATATTCACTGCCTTCCCAACCCCTGGGTATTTCCCGGGAATTGACCCGTCGGGGCGGTGGAGGTGGCCGGTTCTTCCGTTGACAACGCGTTCGATGACCGGTAATTGTTCTCCGCATGTCGCACCGCCACACCTCCGCCGCGAGCGCCGCCATCGAGCTGGCGCTCCTCGGTGTGGCCGCGCACAGCGTGGCCGACATCTTCTGTCGCTGACGCCTGCCTGAGCGCGCGACCCCCTTCTCTCCACCTGGTTCCGCCGCGCCCGGGCACACCCCCTGCCCGCAGGCGCGGCTGCCCGTTTCCCGGTTCTGACCTCCGGTGATGCCCGACGTCGCCCCTCGCGTGGCCCTTTCCCACCCCCTTCACGCCGAGAGGTCCCTTCCGCCATGCCCCGTCAGTCCCACATATCGCGCCGCGTCGCCGCGCTCGCCGTCAGCCTCGTACTGGCCGGGGGCGCCGCCGCGTGCGGGCCAAAGGACGCGGCGGGCGGTTCCGGCGGCGCCTCTTCCGGCAAGCCCGGCGCCGCCGGCGCCCCGCAGAAGGGCGGCACCCTGACCGTCCTCAACAACGAACCGCAGAACGACTTCGACCCCGCCCGCCTCTACACCTCCGGCGGCGGCAACATCCCCTCGCTGGTCTTCCGCACCCTCACCACCCGCAACCGCGAGGACGGCCCCGCCGGAGCCAAGGTCGTCCCCGACCTCGCCACCGACCTCGGCAAGCCCAACGCCGACGCCACCGAGTGGACCTACACGCTCAAGGACGGCCTCACGTACGAGGACGGCAGCCCGATCACCACCGCCGACATCAAGTACGGCATCGAACGCTCCTTCGCCGCCGAACTCTCCGGCGGCGCCCCCTACCTGCGCGACTGGCTCGTCGGCGGGGAGACCTACGAGGGCCCCTACAAGGACGGCGGGAAGGGCCTCGACTCCATCGTGGTCCCCGACGCGAAGACCATCGTCTTCAAACTCCGCAAGCCCGAGGGCGAGTTCCCCTTCCTCGCCACCCAGACCCAGTTCGCCCCCGTCCCCAAGGCCAAGGACACCGGCGTCAAGTACGAGGAGCACCCCGTCTCCTCCGGCCCGTACAAGGTCGTCAAGAACACCGGCGACGGCGAGACCCTCCTCCTGGAGCGCAACGAGCACTGGGACCCGAAGACCGACGAGGAACGCAAGGCCTACCCGGACAAGATCGACGTCCGCTCCGGCCTCGACGCCGCCGTCATCGACCAGCGGCTGACCACCAGCTCCGGCCCCGACGCCGCCGCCGTCACCACCGACACCAACCTCGGCCCCGCCGAACTCGCCCAGATCGGCGACAACAAGGAGCTCGCCGCCCGGGTCGGCACCGGCCACTTCGGCTACGTCAACTACCTGGCCTTCAACCCGAAGGTCGCCCCCTTCGACAACCCGAAGGTCCGCCAGGCCATCTCGTACGCGATCAACCGCACCAGCGTGGTCAACGCCGCCGGCGGCTCCGCCCTCGCCGAGCCGGCCACCACCTTCCTCCCCGAGCGCGAGGCCTTCGGGTACGCGCCCTACGACCACTTCCCGGCCGGCAAGACCGGCAACCCGGCCAAGGCCAAGGAGCTCCTGAAGGAGGCGGGCTTCCCCGACGGCCTGACCGTCACCCTCACCCACTCCAACGCCCAGAACCGCCAGACCGGCCCCGAGATCGCCACCGCCGTCCAGCAGGCCCTCGCCGCCGCCGGCATCACCGTCAAGCTCGAAGGCCTGGAGAACAACGCCTTCAACGAGCGCCGCTGGGACGCCAAGAACACCCCCGGCCTCTTCCTCTCCCGCTGGGGCGCCGACTGGCCCTCCGGCGGCCCCTTCCTCGCCCCCATCTACGACGGCCGCCAGATCGTCACCAACGGCTCCAACTACAACCACGCGCAGCTGAACGACCCGGCCGTGAACGCCGAGATCGACGAGATCGCCAAGCTCACGGACCTCGCCGCCGCCGGAAAGCGCTGGGGCGCCCTCGACAAGAAGATCGGCGAGCAGGCCCTCGCCGTGCCCCTCTTCCACCCGGTCTACAAGCGGCTCGTCGGCAAGGACGTCAAGAACGTCGTCATCAGCGACTGGACCGGTGTCCTCGACGTATCGCAGGTCGCCGTCAAGTGAGCACGTTCCTCGACCGGCCGGCGTCCGCGCACGGGGCCCCCACCCCGGCCGCGGGCGCCGGCCGCCGGGTCCGGCGGTGGCTGCGCGGGCGCCCGTCCGCCCTCGCGGCCACCGCCGTCCTGGCCCTCCTCGTCCTCCTCGCCCTCGCCGCACCCCTGATCGCCCACCTCACCGGCCAGGACCCGAACGCCTACCACGACGACCTCGTGGACTCGGCCCGCGGCGGCGTCCCCCTCGGCTCCTTCGGCGGGATCTCCGTCGACCACTGGCTCGGCGTCGAACCCGGCACCGGCCGCGACCTGTTCACCCGCCTGCTGTACGGGGCGCAGGTCTCCCTCCTCGTCTCCCTCGGCGCCACCGTCGTCCAGGTGGGCATCGGCGTCGCCGCCGGGATCACCGCGGCCCTCGGCAGCCCCCTGCTGGGACGGCTCATAGGCGGGGCCACCGACGTGATGATCGCCCTGCCCCTGCTGATCCTCGCCGTCGCCCTGACCGCCGTCGTCCCGCCCGGCTTCCCGCGCCCGCTGCTGCTGGTCCTCGTCATCGGCGTCCTCGACTGGGGCGGCACCGCCCGCCTGGTCCGCGCCCAGACCCTGTCCCTGCGCGGCCTGGACTTCGTGGAGGCCGCCCGGCTCGCCGGCAACGGCCGGCTGCGGATCGCCCGCCGGGAGCTCCTGCCCTCGCTGGCGGCTCCCGTCATCACCCTGGCCGCCCTCAAGGTCCCGACCAACATGGTGATCGAGGCCTCCCTCTCCTTCCTCGGCGTCGGCGTCAAACCGCCCACCCCGTCCTGGGGACAGATGCTCTCCGGCGCCCAGACCTGGTTCCGCGCCGACCCCGCCTACGTGCTGCTCCCCGCCGGGCTGCTCTTCGTCACCGTGCTCGCCTTCACCGTGCTCGGCGACGGCATCCGCACCGCCCTCGACCCGCGCGAGGGCTCGCGCCTGCGGGTCGGCACCGGAAAGGAGAACGCCGCATGACCGCCTTCGCCCTCAAACGCCTCGGCAGCGCCCTCCTCGTCCTGCTGGCCCTGTCCGCCCTCGTCTACGCCCTCTTCTACCTCGCCCCCGGCGACCCGGCCCGGCTGGCCTGCGGAGAACGCTGCAACCCGCAGCAGATCGCCCAGGTCCGCGAGCAGCTCGGACTGAACGACTCCGCCGTCAGCCAGTACCTGCACTTCCTCCGGGGACTGGTCACCGGCCGCGACTACTCCGGCGGCGCCGGACTCGTCCTGCACTGCGACGCGCCCTGCCTCGGCTTCTCCTACCAGAACGACCGGCAGGTCACCGAACTCCTCCTGGAGCGGCTGCCCGCCACCTTCTCCCTCGCCCTGGGCTCCCTCGTGATCTGGCTCGTCGTAGGCGTCGGCACCGGCCTGCTCTCGGCGCTCCGCCGCGGCGGACCCACCGAACGCGTGCTCACCGTGCTGACCCTCGCCGCCACCGGCACCCCCGTCTTCATCCTCGGGCTGCTGCTGCTCATGGCCGTCTGCGCCTACCTCCAGTGGCTGCCGTTCCCCACGTACGTGCCCTTCGGCGAGGACCCCGAGCAGTGGGCGTGGAACCTGCTGCTGCCCTGGGTCACCCTCGGCGTCTTCGAGAGCGCCAAGTACGCCCGGCTCACCCGCAGCTCCACCCTGGAGACCCTCGCCGAGGACCACATCCGCACCTTCCGCGCCTACGGGGTGGGGGAGCGCGCGATCGTCACCCGGCACGCGGTGCGCGGGGCCGTCGCCCCCGTGATCGCCCTCAGCGCCGTGGACTTCGGCACGATGATCGGCGGCGCGGTGCTCACCGAGTCCCTCTTCGGCATCCCCGGCCTCGGCAAGACCCTCATCGACGGGGTCCGGGTCGTCGACCTGCCCGTGGTCGTCGGCGTGGTCCTCGCCATCGGCACCGCCGTGGTCCTCGCCGGCGCCGTCGCCGACCTCCTGTACGCCCTCGCCGACCGAAGGGTGGCCCTGACGTGACCGAGCATCTGGTGGACGTGACCGGCCTCGCCGTCGACTTCCCCGTCGGCGACCCCGGCTCGTACGTACGCGCCGTCGACGGGGTCTCCTTCACCCTGGAGCCCGGCCGGGCCCTGGGCATCGTCGGCGAGTCCGGCAGCGGCAAGTCCACGGTGGCCGCCGCCCTCCTCGGACTCCACCGCGGCACGGGCGCCCGCCTGACCGGCACCGTCCGGGTCGGCGGCACCGACGTGGGCGCCGCCACCCCGGCCGAACTGCGCGCCCTGCGGGGCGGGACGGCCGCCATGGTCTTCCAGGACCCGCTCAGCTCCCTCGACCCGTACCACGCCATCGGCGACCAGATCGCCGAGGTCTACCGGGTCCACACCACCGCCACCCGCCGGACCGCCCGCGCCCGGGCCGTCGAGGTCCTCGACCGGGTCGGCATCCCCGACGCCGCCCGCCGCTCCCGCGCCCGGCCGCACGAGTTCAGCGGCGGCATGCGCCAGCGCGCCCTCATCGCGATGGCCCTCGCCTGCCGCCCCCGCCTGCTGATCGCCGACGAACCGACCACGGCGCTCGACGTCACCGTCCAGGCCCAGATCCTCGACCTCCTGCACGGGCTCCGCGAGGAACACGGCCTCGGCCTGCTCCTCGTCACGCACGACGTGGGCGTGGCCGCGGAGAGCGTGGACGCCCTGCTGGTGATGCGAGGCGGCACGGTGGTGGAACGGGGCCCGGCGGCGGAGGTCCTCACCACCCCGGCCGCCCCGTACACCCGGACCCTGCTGGCGGCGGTACCGCGCCTCGACGCGCCGCACGACCGGCCTGCCGGCGCGGCGCGCACGTCCGGCGCCGCCGAGCCGAATCCAGCCCCGCCGGCGTTTGAGGCGCGGGGGTCCGGGGGCGGAGAGATCGG
>NZ_JBFBGN010000175.1:0-12445 GCF_040684675.1 Streptomyces sp. NPDC089915
AACCCCCAAAAGGACGGCACGGTCCAGGGTCGGGGCATCCGGCTCCCTCAGCGAGCAGGCGGGGCGGCCGGGGGCCGGCAGACCGGGCAGCCGGGGCGGCAGTAGCGGCAATCGGCGCCGCCCCGCGCGTCAGATCGCTACGCGCTCCTCTCGGCTCGGCGTCCGCCGCCCGTCTGGGGCTGATACCCGCGCCGGATGGCGTACGGACCGCCCTGCGGAACACCCGGCGCATCAGATCGCTACGCGCTGCCCAGGTCTCGGCGTCTGCGGCCCGTCTGGGGTCAGCGGGCGTCGAAGTCGTATTCCAGGACGTAGGACGCCGAGTCCAGGGTCATGTCGTTGACCTCGACCGGGCGGCCGCCCTCGGCGAAGGCGGTGCGGATGATCTGGATGACGGGTGTGCCCAAGGAGAGTGACAGCCGCTCGGCCTCGTCGGCCGAAGGCATGCGGCATCGGATCTCCTCACGGAAGTGGACCGGGGCGTACCCCAAGTCCGTCAGCCGCGCGTAGATGCCTCCGGGGCCGGGGTCGGCCTGGGTGATGGCGGAGTCGGCGGCGAGAATCGAGGGCAGGTACGACGTCGCGACGAGCACCGGCTTGCCGTCGAGTACGAAACGGCGGCTTCGGGCCCAGACCCGCTCGTCGGCGGCGATGCCGAGGACCTCGGCGATCCGGTCCCCCGCTCGCTGCTCGCGCACGTCGATCTGGTCGACCACGAGCTCACGGTCATCCGTGTCGGCCGACCAGATGGAACGGCCCGAACCCCACTGTTCCTGCGCCAGGCGCTCGATACCGCGCCGCCGCAGGGGCTTGAAGGCGCGGACGAAGACGCCCGCACCCTTGCGCGCCTCCACGAGGCCTTCGTTCTGGAGGACGCCGAGTGCCTGGCGTGCGGTCATGCGGGCGACTTCGTACGTGGCCATGAGGTCGTTCTCGCCGGGCAGCCGGTCACCGGGGCCGTACTCGCCCGAACGGATGGCCGCCTTCAACGCATCGGCGATCCGCTGGTACTTCGGCTGACGGGGACTGCCCTGGCTGGTCATCGAACCGATCACTCCCTCTGCTCCCGGGACACCCTAGGCCCAGCCCGCACATCGAGATCGGCATCGTCGAGGCGGTCGAACGGGCGAACTGAGCCGCGGGCGCGGCGCGGTCAGTCCGAGGTGCGGCGGAGGATGAGGGTGGTGAAGCTCCAGGCGTTGCGGTAGGTGTGGAGCCATTCCGTGCGGCGGGTCGTGGACCAGTCGAGGATCTGGGGGCTGTCGGGGTGGGTGGGGTTGTTCAGGGCCCAGTCGGCCAGGGTGCCCCAGTTGGACCATTCGTAGTCGTCCAGTTCCTGGCGGGTGCTGGTGTGGCCCTGGACCGGGGTCCAGCCGTTGGTGACGATCCGGTCCACCGTGGTGGGCAGGTCGTCGAAGTCGCCCAGCATCTCGACCGCTTCGGGGGTGGGGGTGCCCTCCCAGATCCCGTCGCCGATCATGACGCGCCCGCCGGGGGCCAGGAACCTACGGACGGCCTCCAGCGTGGGGAGCAGGCCGCCGAAGACGTGGGTGGAGCCGACGCAGAGGATCAGGTCGAAGGGGTGCGGGGAGGTGAAGTCCTCGGCCTTCCGGAGGTGCAGGTCGAGGCGGTCACCCACGCCGAGGTGGTCGGCCCGCCGGCGGGCCTCCGCCAGGTCGCTCTCGGAGATGTCCACGCCCTCGGCGCGGACGTCCGGGTGTGCGGCCAGGGCGCGCAGGAGCCATTCCGCGCTGCCGCAGCCCAGGTCGAGGACGCGTTCGTCGCCGCGCGGGAGGGCCTGGGCCAGGAGTCGGCTCACCGTGTCGTCGTTCACGGGCGACTTGATCGGGTGGTGGGTGTGGGCCAGCTTGGAGATCTGTTCGCGGTTCATCCCGCGCAGCCTCGCAGGGGGAGGGCGGGTTCGCAGCTTGTTTTCCGGCAGGGGGCAGGAGGTGGCGTTAGCCTCTGCGGGTGATCGATGAAGCCGAGGTCTGGGACCGTTTCGCCGCCCTGCTGCCGGACGCCGACGGCGATGAGGTGCGGGTGTGCTGGGAGGTGGGCGAGCAGGAGGCCGGTGTCGGCCTCCTGGTGGACGGCCTCCTGCGGCACCGGGTGCGGATCGGTGAGGACACCCGGGCGGAGATCTCCGTGGTGGCGGAGGTGTGGGGGATGCGGGCGGCCGTCGCCGGGCGGTTGGCGGAGTGCGCCGGTGACGGGCGCCCGGCCGGTCTGGAGCTGGTCGGCGGGGCGGACGCCGTCCCGCTGGGCGGGGAGCCGGTCGACCCCGCGCTGGACGGCTTCCTCCTGATCCCGTGGATCCGGTCCACGGGATCGGGGAGGCTGCTCGTGCGGGCTCATGTGGAGGAGCCCTGGGGGGACCTCTCGCTGATTCCCGAGTACTACGGCGTCCTGGCCTCCGAGCGGGGGCCGGTGCTGCGGCTGTTCGAGTCCTTCACCGCCCGGGAGGCGCTGGAGGAGCTCCGGGGGTCACACTCCTGAGGTCGCCTCGGTCTTGAGCATGCCGCGCAGCGCGTCGCGGAACTCCTGGGTGTCCTCCTCGCCGTGGACGGCGACCGCGTGCTGGACGGCCGCGCCCATGACCTCGTCTTCCTCACCGATGATCGTCAGGGTGCACCCGATCTCGCTGGGGTACTCCCGGCAGTCCATGACCTTGCGCATGACGCACCTCCCAGTGGCGACGCCTATCGGTCACACCTCCTACGATCCTCCGGTCGCCGCCGGGAGGAAAGCCGGGCCGCCGGTCAGGCTCCGCCGGGCTGGAGGACGCCGTTGACGGTGAGGCGGTAGGGCGCGGCGCTCTTGATCGTCTCGGTGGGTTCGTAGTGGTCGACGATCGCGAAGACCGTCGCCGCCCCGGTGCCGACGAGGTGCCGGATCCGGTGTTCGTCGAGGGCCGCGTGGTGGTCGGCGTCCAGGGGGACGTCGGCGGTCCAGGCGTGCTTGTGGTCGTCGGTGTAGGCGACGAGGCGCAGGCTGATGCCGGGGATCTTGTGGATCTGGTAGCTGCTGATCGTCCGCCAGCCGGTGAGGGAGGTGCCGTCGGAGATCGGGGTGGAGCCGGACCTGATGTTGTCGATCCACAGGCCGGCCTCGTTGAAGAAGGCGTCCGTCCGGTAGCGGAAGGCGACCAGGACGGTCTGGCCCGCGAGGTCGGAGAGGTCGATGCTCTGGTGGGTCCAGCCGCCGCTGTCGCCGTTGAAGCCGGGCAGCAGGGCGACGGCCCCGGGTTCGGCGTCTGAGGCCAGGGCGGTGACCATGCCGGCGCTGCGGCGTGAGGTGAAGGTGGCTCCGCCGTCCGTGGAGACCTGGACCGCGCCGAGGTCGTAGCCCGGTTCGGTCTCCCAGCGGGCGTCGAAGGAGAGGGTGGGGTCGGCCGGGTCGACGGTGATCGAGCGGACGATGCTGCGGTCGACGTCGTCGGCCTGGGGGCCGGAGTAGAGGGCGGGGTCGCCGGGGGCGTGGCCGTCCGGGTCGACGGTCCACTCCACCGGGCTCGCAGGGTAGACGGCGGGTGAGTCGAAGGTCAGCGAGCGGAGCCCGGCCGCGGTCAGGGGGCCGCCGGAGGCGTCGCGCAGGCGGACGAAGTCCGCGCCGTTGGCGGGGGCGCCCGGGCGGGCGTACGCGAAGGGGGTGTCGAGGTTGACGGTGGAGTGCAGCGGCTTCGCCCGGAAGCGGCGGGGGTCGGCGCCGGTGAGTTCGGCCCCGTCGTCGAGGATGCCGTCGAGGGCCGCCGTGGTGGACCAGTCGCGCAGGAGGGCGAAGGGGTCCTCGTGGGCGCCGTACCGGGCGAGGGTCTTGGCGAGGCGGTCGAAGCCGGAGCCGCCGCCTTCGAAGAGGAGGTCCCTGACGAAGCGCTTCCCGTAGCGTTCGGCGAGGGTGTGGATCATGGTTTCGGAGGCGCCGTAGTCGCACAGGAAGCTCTGGCCCGGGTCGCCCCAGAGGGTGAGGGAGTTCTCGGGGCCTCCGTTGCGGTCGCCGTAGGCGTCGGTGTAGCCGGCCGGGAACATGGCCTGCTGGCGGCCCTGGAAGCAGCCGATCTTGAGGTTCTTGAGGGCGTCCTGCCGGCGGTCGTCGTAGCCGACCAGCCATCGGGCCCATTCGGCCGTGCCCTCGGTGGTCCAGGCGGCGCCCTGGCTGTCCTTCGCCCCGCTGTACCAGAGCACGTGGTTGTACTCGTGGGCGAGCAGGCCCTCGATGTAGTTCGGCATCGGGAAGCCCTCCCAGATGCGGCAGGGGGTGCCGCCCAGGTCGGCGGGCTCGGCACGCAGCATGGTCTTCCAGCCGGCCGCCTGGATGGTGAGCATCTGGCGGTCGACCGTCTCGACGTCGGCGCTGAAGAACTCCCCGCCGGCCGCGATGTTGTTGACGAGGACGACGACACGGTCGCCCTTGCCGCGCCAGGCGTCCTTGGGGATGGCCGGGTCGAGCAGCTCCGGCTTGGCGTTGGAGCCGTCACGGGGCTTGGGGACGCCGAAGAGCTCGGCCTCGCGGGGGCGGATCACGTGCTCGAACTGTTCGCCCAGGTAGCGCAGGTCCCGGTCGTTGATCACGAGGTCGTCGGCGTTGGAGGTGGCGCAGTCCTCGGTGTCCACCCGCAGGTCGCCGGTGGGGACCCAGAACTCGGTGTGCGCGGTGAGGGCGCGCAGCTTGAACTCGCGCAGGACGGCCTGGCCGGAGAAGTCGATGGTCGGCCAGGTGCGCAGCATCCCGACCTTGGCGCCGCCGCCCCCGTAGCGCCCGGCCTTCGCCTGCTGGGAGAGCTGCGGGTGGTGGCGGTGCTTGTGGTGCACCGAGTGGTGGCGGTCGGGGTTCGGCCGGGGGTGGGGCCGGGGGGCGGCGTGGGCCGGGGCGGGGGGTGCGGCCCAGGCCAGGAGGAGCGCGGTCAGGACCAGGGGCCACCACGCGGCGCGTCTGCGCGCGGTGGACGGGGCGGGCTGGCGCATCGGTCTTCTTCCGGAGGAGTGGAAGGGGATGATGCGACAAGTTAGCGATATGGGCTATTTCGTCCGGGCATGTCGGGTGGGGCGTGTCGGGCCGGAGCCGTCGGCTCCGCCCCGGCCACCGTCAGTCCTCCGGCGGGAACACCGGCTCCCCCGTGGCCGCCAGGGTGATCAGGATGGCCTCGACGGGGCAGCCCTCCGCCGCCGTGAGGGTGGGTTCGTTGGCGTCCGTCTGCGGGGCGCGGGGGCGGGACTGGCGGGCGGAGTCGAGGGCGAAGGCCTCGGGGGCGTGGTTGACGCACATGCCCGAGCCGATGCAGACGCCCCGGTCCACCTCGACCTGCCAGCGGTCGCCCATCACGAGCCCGCCGGCAGGTGGATCATCTTGTGCTCCAGGTACTCGCTCAGGCCCTCGGGGCCGAACTCCCGTCCCACGCCGCTGTTCTTGTAGCCGCCGAACGGGCCGAGCATGTCCAGGCTGAAGGTGTTGACGTTGAAGGTGCCCGTGCGCACGCCCCGGGCGAAGTCGACGCCGTGGTCGACGTCGGCCGTCCAGACGCTGCCGCTGAGGCCGAACTCCGAGTCGTTCGCGATACGGGAGGCCTCCGCCTCGTTCCCGTACGGGATCAGGCAGACCACCGGGCCGAAGATCTCCTCGCGGGCGATGCGCATCGAGTTGTCGACGTCTCCGAAGAGGGTGGGTTCGACGTACCAGCCGCGTTCCAGGCCCGCCGGGCGGCCGCCGCCGGTGAGGATCTTGGCGCCCTCCTCCTGGCCGATGCGGATGTAGTCGAGGGAGCGACGCCGCTGGCGCTCGGCGACGAGCGGGCCGAGCTGGGTCGCCGGGTCGAGGGGGTCGCCGACGACGAGGGCTCCGGCCGCCGCCGCGAGGGCCTCGGCGATCTCTCCGTAGCGGCTGCGGGGGGCGAGGATGCGGGTCTGGGCGACGCAGGCCTGGCCGTTGTTCATCCAGGCGGCGGGGACGATCCCGGCGACGGCGGCCTCCAGGTCCGCGTCCGGGAGGATCACGGCGGCGGACTTGCCGCCGAGTTCGAGGGTGACCCGGGTCAGGTTGCGGGAGGCGACCTCCATGACCCGCCGGCCGGCGGCGACCGAGCCGGTGAAGGCGACCTTGTCGACGCCGGGGTGTCCGACCAGGTACTCGCTGACCTCGCGGTCGGCGGGCAGGACCGACAGCACGCCCTCGGGCAGTCCGGCCTCCCGGGCGATGTCGGCCAGGATGAAGGAGTCCAGCGGGGCCTCGGGCGAGGGCTTGAGGATGACGGAGGACCCGGTGAGCAGCGCGGGCGCGAGCTTCGCGGCGGCCACGAACTGCGGGACGTTCCAGGGGATGACGGCGGCGACGACCCCGACCGGTTCGCGGCGGACGAGGATCGGCCCGAGGGCGCCCTGGCGGCGCTCCTCGTACGGGTAGTCGCGGGCGACGGTGATGGCGGAGTCGTAGACCATCATCGCGCCGAGGGCCTGGGCGAGGACGCTCCAGGAGTACGGGGAGCCGTTCTGGGAGCTGATGGAGCGGGCTATCTCTTCGTGCCGGACGGTGATGGCGTCCTTGATCCGGGTGACGACCGCGATGCGCTCGTCGAGGGAGAGCCGGGGCCAGGGGCCCTCGTCGAAGGCCCGGCGGGCGGCGGCGACGGCGCGGTCGACGTCGGCCTCGCAGGCGTGCGGGACGCTGCCGATGACCTGCTCGGTGTGGGGGGAGACGACGCGGATGGTGCCGGTGCCCAGCGGATCGGTCCATTCCCCGCCGATGAACAGTTGTCCGTGTTCCACGAGCTCGGTCATGTCCGATGCCTCCAGGGGCTGCGCGCGCTCTCACCGGTGTCGCAGAACTGATACCAGTTCTACTTCCAGGAGTCCACGGTCCGGACGAGAGCCCCGGAAGATCCGATGGCCGGTCAGGACTGTTGGTGGACGGTCGACTTGGGCTACTACTGGAACGCGTTCTCGTCAGAGCGGATCGAGTCGGCCAGGGAGCCCCCATGTCAGAGGTCATGTCACAGGTCACCGACCACGGCGGGGGTGTGTGGGGCGTCAAGGTCCCCATCCCCGACAACCCCCTCGGACACACCCTCGTCCACGTCCTCGACACCGACGCCGGCCCCGTCCTCGTCGACACCGGCTGGGACGACCCCGCGTCCTGGGACGCCCTCACCGGCGGGCTCGGCGCTCTCGGCATCGCCGTAGGCGACGTGCACGGCGTGGTCATCACCCACCACCACCCCGACCACCACGGCCTCTCCGGGAAGGTCCGGGAGGCCTCCGGAGCGTGGATCGCCATGCACGCCGCCGACACCGAGGTCGTGCTGCGGACCCGCTCGGCCGAGCCGGGCGTCTGGTTCGACTACATGAGCGAGAAGCTGACCGCCGCCGGAGCCCCCGAGGAGCACGTCGCGCCGCTGCGGGCGGCCCGCGCGAGCGGGCGGATGCGGACCCTGCCCGGGCTGCGGGCCGCCGTCCCCGACCGGGAGATCGTCCCCGGCGAGCCGCTCCCGCTGCCCGGGCGCCGGCTGCGGGCGATCTGGACCCCCGGGCACACCCCCGGCCACGTCTGCCTGCACCTGGACGAGGCCCACCCCGCGAACCTGCCCGGCAACGGCCGGCTCTTCTCCGGCGACCACCTGCTGCCCGGGATCTCCCCGCACATCGGCCTGTACGAGGCCCCGGAGGACACCCGGGTCACCGACCCCCTGGGCGACTACCTCGACTCCCTCGAACGCGTCGGCCGCCTGGAGCCCGCCGAGGTGCTCCCGGCGCACCAGCACGCCTTCACCGACGCCCCCGCCCGCGTACGGGAGCTCCTCGCGCACCACGAGGAGCGGCTGGCCGGGCTGTGGCGGCTGCTGCGGGCCGAGCCGCTGACCCCGTGGGCGCTCGCGGAGCGGATGGAGTGGAACCGGCCCTGGGAGCAGATCCCGTACGGCTCCCGGAACATCGCCGTCTCGGAAGCGGAAGCCCATCTGCGGCGCCTGGTGAAGCAGGGCCGGGCGGAGGCCGTCCCGGGCACCGGGCCGGTGGCGTACCGGGCGGTATGAGGGGCGCGGGGCGGCGGGCCGGACGGGCGTGCGCGGGCCGGGCGCCCCGGGGCCCACGGGGTACGGGCCGGTAGAGTGAGGCCGTCGTCCACACTTCCGGACGGGGGGAAGCCGGTGCGAATCCGGCGCTGACCCGCAACCGTGACCCGGCCCGCCGCAGGCGGGGCGGGGAGCCGGGATGCCCCGTAGCGGAGGTGCGCGGCTCGTGCCGCCGGGGCCCCCGGCGGCCGGCACCGTCGAGGTAAACGGAGCCGGAGCCCGGTACCCGCGCGTGCCCGTCTCCCGCTCCCCGCACGAGAGGCACCCGCCCCGCCATGAACGTCCGCCGCAGCGCAGCCGCGCTCGCCGCTTCCGCCGTGCTCTGTGTGGGCGCCGCCCCCGCAGCCCTCGCCGACACGCCGCCGCCCGCCCCCTCCGCGCCGCCGGTCGTCCCCTCGGGCCTCTTCGGCAAGGCCGACCCCTCCTACGACGGGGTCTGGCGCCAGTCCTTCGCGCTGCTCGCCCAGCAGACGGTCGGCGCGAAGCCGGCCGCGCAGGCCGTCGACTGGCTGACCGGCCAGCAGTGCGCGAACGGCGGCTTCGCCTCCTTCCGCGCGGACTCCGCGAAGGCCTGTGACGCGACGACCGTGTTCGACACGAACGCCACTGCGGCGGCCGTACAGGCGCTGAAGGCCCTCGGCGGCAAGGACGCCCAGGTCAAGAAGGCCGTGGACTGGCTGAAGTCCGTCCAGAACGAGGACGGTGGCTGGGCCTACGTGCCCGGCTCCCCCAGCGAGGGCAGCTCCACCTCGATCGTGATCAGCGCCCTCGCGGTGGCGGGCGAGAAGCCGGCCGAGGTGAAGTCGAAGGCCGGCAAGTCCGCCTACGACGGCCTGCTCTCCTTCCAGCTGGGCTGCTCCGCCGAGCCGGCCGCCGACCGGGGCGCCTTCGGCTACCAGCCGGCCGACGGCAAGCTCGCCGCCAACGCCGACGCCACGGCCGCCGCCGTCCTGGCGGGCCTGGGCAAGGGCACGCTCGTCGAGCCCGCCACCACCGACACCCCCACCGCCGCGCTGCCCTGCCCGGCGGGCGCCGCCGACCCGGCCGCCGCCGCCCAGGCCGCCGCCGGCTACCTGGCCGAGGCCCTGAAGAAGGACGGCCACCTGACGGCCGTCACCCCCGGCGCCGACCAGCCGACCCCGGACACCGGCAACACCGCCGACGCCGTGATCGCCCTGGCCGCGACCGGGCACCGGCAGGCGGCTTCGGGCGCGCTGGAGTGGCTCAAGAACAACTCGGCCTCCTGGTCCAACCGCAACCCGGCCGCCCTCGCCACCCTGGTCCTGACCGCCCACGCCACGGGCACCGACCCGAAGGCCTTCGGCGGCGTCGACCTCGTCGCCGCGCTGAACGCGACGGGCCCGGCCCCGCAGCAGCCGGACGCCGAGGCGCAGAAGGTGGAGAGCAAGGAGGACAAGTCCTCCTCCGGCGACAAGAACCTCTGGTGGATCATCGGCGCGGGCGCCGCCGCCGGCATGGGCATCGG
Source organism: Streptomyces sp. NPDC089915 (assembly GCF_040684675.1). Lineage (NCBI taxonomy): Bacteria > Bacillati > Actinomycetota > Actinomycetes > Kitasatosporales > Streptomycetaceae > Streptomyces > Streptomyces sp. NPDC089915. The sequence goes on from NZ_JBFBGN010000175.1 coordinate 9,546, forward strand.
CATCCTGCTGAGCGGCCGCCGCAAGAAGAACCAGCTGTGAGCCGGCGCCGTTCGCGGGTCCCCGTCGGCCTGCTGGCCGTCCTGGGCCTGCTCCTGACCCTGTTCGCGGCCTCCCCGGCCCTGGCGGCGAGCTACCGCTACTGGTCGTTCTGGGAGGGCACGGGCGGGAAGTGGGGGTACGCGACCCAGGGCCCGTCGACGGCCCGGCCCGCGGACGGCGCCACGCTCGGCTTCCGCTTCTCCGTGAGCAAGGACGCCGGCGCCGAGGCGGCCCAGCCGCGCGCCGGTGCCGACTTCGAGGCCGTCTGCGGCGCCACCGCCGCGGCGGAGGGCAGGAAGCGGGTGGCGCTGGTCGTCGACTTCGGCCTGCCCGGGGACGCGCCCGCCGGCGAGACCCCGCCGCAGGAGGCCCCGCGCACGGCCTGTGCCCAGGTGGCCCCGGAGGCCACGGCCGCCGAGGCGCTGGCCTCGGTGGCGAAGCCGCTGCGCTACAACGGGGCGGCGCTGCTGTGCGCGATCTCGGGCTATCCGAAGTCCGGCTGCGGCGAGCCGATCGCGGACACGGAGCCCAAGGCCTCCGGGTCCGCCGCCGCCTCCAGCCCGGCCGCCGCGCCCTCGCCGGGCGGGGGCTCCGGCCCCTCGGCCGGCCTGCTCGCGGGTGTGGCGGCGGTGGCCGCCCTGGGCGCGGCGGCCGTCTGGCAGTCCCGCCGCCGCAGGCGATGACGGGCGGGAACGCCGCCCACGGCCCCGCGGCCGAAGGCGTGACCCCGCCCCGGCCCGGCGCCGCAGGGGCCGGTCGGGGGTCGCGGGGGCCGACGTACGACCGCAGGGGGCCCTGGCGGGCTCCCGAGGCGCGGCGCGGCAACGCCCTGCACTCGGGGGCCTGGTGGCTGTGGGCCCTCGGGCTGGCGACGGCCGCCTCCCGGACCACCAATCCGCTGCTGCTCGGGCTGATCGTCGGGGTCGCCGGCTACGTGGTCGCCGCCCGCCGGACCGAGGCGCCCTGGGCGCGCTCGTACGGCGCCTTCGTCAAGCTCGGCCTGTTCGTCATCGGGCTGCGGCTGCTGTTCTCCGTGCTGCTGGGCTCCCCGATCCCCGGCACGCACCTCCTGTTCACCCTGCCGGAGCTGCCGCTCCCGGCGTGGGCGCAGGGCATCCGCTTCGGCGGGCGGGTCACCGCCGAGCAGCTGGTGTTCGCCTTCTACGACGGGGCGAAGCTGGCGGCGCTGCTGATCTGCGTGGGCGCGGCCAACGCCCTGGCCTCTCCGGCGCGGCTGCTGAAGTCGCTGCCGGCCGCGCTGTACGAGGCGGGCGTGGCCGTCATCGTGGCCATGACCTTCGCGCCGAACATGGTCGCGGACGTGGCCCGGCTGCGGACCGCGCGCCGGCTGCGCGGCCGTCCCACGGGCGGGGTGCGGGCCGTGCTCCAGATCGGGCTGCCGGTGCTGGAGGGCGCGCTGGAGCGTTCGGTGGCCGTCGCCGCGTCGATGGACGCGCGCGGGTACGGGCGTACGGCGCAGGTCCCGCCCGCGGTGCGGCACACCACCAACGCCCTCACCCTCGGCGGGCTGCTCGGCATGTGCGCGGGCACGTACGGGCTCCTCGCGGCGGAGGGCGCCGCGTTCGGGCTGCCCCTGCTCGACATCGGCCTGGCCCTGGCCCTCGCGGGGCTGCGGCTGGGCGGGCGGCGCAGCGTCCGCACCCGTTACCGGCCCGACCGGTGGGGGGCGCGCGCCTGGCTGGTCGCCGGGTCGGGGGCGGCGGTGGCGGCCCTCCTCATCCACGCGGGGTCGGTGGACCCCGAGGGGCTGCGGCCGGGCGTGGTCCCGCTGGTCGCGCCGGGGCTGCCGCTGTGGCCTGCGGCGGCGGTGCTGCTCGGCCTGCTCCCGGCGTTCGTCGCCCCCATGCCCTCCCCTTCCTCCAAGGAGCCGTCCCGTTGATCCGCTTCGACCAGGTCTCGGTGACGTACGAGGGCGCCGCGCGGCCGTCCCTGCGCGACGCGGACTTCACCCTCCCGGAAGGGGAGCTGACCCTCCTCGTCGGCCCGTCGGGGGTCGGCAAGTCGACCCTGCTGGGGGCCGTGTCCGGGCTGGTCCCGCACTTCACGGGCGGCACTCTGCGGGGGCGGGTGACGGTGGCCGGGCGCGACACCCGTACGCACCTGCCGCGCGAGCTCGCGGACGTGGTGGGCACGGTGGGGCAGGACCCGCGGGCCCACTTCGTGACGGACGTGGTGGAGGACGAGCTGGCGTACGGCATGGAGTCGCTGGGCCTGCCGCCCGCGGTGATGCGCCGCCGGGTGGAGGAGACCCTCGACCTGCTGGGCCTGAACGAACTGCGCGACCGCCCGATCGCGACCCTCTCCGGGGGCCAGCAGCAGCGGGTGGCGATCGGCTCGGTCCTGACCACGCACCCGAAGGTGCTGGTCCTGGACGAGCCCACCTCCGCACTGGACCCGGCGGCGGCGGAGGAGGTCCTCGCCGTGCTCCAGCGGCTGGTCCACGACCTGGGCACGACGGTCCTGATGGCGGAGCACCGCCTGGAGCGGGTCGTCCAGTACGCCGACCGCGTCCTGCTCCTCCCCTCCCCCGGCGAGCCCCCGCTCCTGGGCACCCCGTCCGACGTCATGGCCGTCTCCCCGGTCCACCCCCCGGTGGTCTCCCTGGGCCGCCTGGCGGGCTGGACCCCCCTCCCCCACTCCATCCGCGACGCCCGCCGCGAGTCCGCTCCGCTACGGACCCGCCTGTCGGGCCACGCGCCGGCCGTTCCGGCCCCGGCGCCGTTTACCCCTCCAGCCCCGCCGGCGTTTGAGGCGCGGGGGCGGCTCCGCGGGTTCGGTAGATGACACCTCTGTACTCCAGTCACCCCACTGGGTATGTCGTGTGGCGGGGTGTGGTTGT
>NZ_JBFBGN010000176.1:0-12241 GCF_040684675.1 Streptomyces sp. NPDC089915
GCCGTCGCGGACCGCCACCTGGGGCTCGCCACAGGCCACTGCGGCGGACAGGGCGGCGGTGTCGGGGCCTTCGGCGTCCACCAGCACGAAGCGGCCGGGGTTCTCCGACTGGGCCGAGCGTACGAGCCCCCAGACCGCCGCCTGCGCGGGGTCGACGGTGCTGCCCGCGTGCCCGGTGTCGGTGGCGCCGCGCGTCACGACGACCAGCCGCGAGCCGGCGAACCGGTCCTCGCGGAGCCACCGCTGGAGCAGCTCCAGTACGCGGCGCGTGGCGGTGGCCGGTTCGGCCCCCTCCGCCGTGTCGGGCAGTGTGACGGCCACGGTGTCGGGTACGGGGCCGCAGTCCAGGTCCGCGAGGTCCGCGCAGTGGACCGGCGCGGCGGGCTCCGGCTCCACGGCCGGCTCGGTCCGCTCCCAGGCGACGCGGAACAGTGCGTCCCGTGTCCCGGCGCCGCCCCGGGCGGCGGCGCCGGCCTCGGCGAGCTGCTCGGGGGTGACCGTGCGCAGGAGGAGCGAGTCGATGGAGGCGACGGGCCGTCCCAGGCCGTCGGCGATCCGCAGCTCCACCGCGTCCGGCCCGCCCGCGGCCCGGGTCAGGCGGACGCGCAGGGTCTCGGCGCCGCTGCCGTACACGCTGACGCCGCCCCAGGCGAAGGGGAGCCGGCCCGCGTGGTCGGTGTCCGGGAACTCCCCGACGCTCATGGTGTGCAGGGCCGCGTCCAGGAGCGCGGGGTGCAGGGCGAAGCCGTCGACCGGGGTTCCCGCGGGCAGGGCGACCTCGGCGAACAGTTCCTCCTCCCCGCGCCGCCAGACGGCGCGGAGCCCCTGGAAGACCGGGCCGTAGGCGAAGCCGGTGTCGGCCAGCCGCTCGTAGCAGTCGTGGAGGTCGACTGCGGTGGCGTCGGCCGGAGGCCAGGCTTCGTCCGTCTCCTGTGGTGTCCGCCCGGTGTCGGGGACGAGGAAGCCCGTCGCGTGCCGCGTCCAGGAGTCCTCCCCGTGGGCCTCGGTGGCGGTCTCCGCGCGGGAGTGGATCTTCACCGTCCGGCGTCCCGAGTCCTCGTCCGCGAGGCCGACGACGACCCGGACCTGGACCGCGCCCTGCTCCGGGAGGACCAGGGGGGCGGCGAGGGCGAGTTCGTCGACCCGGCCGCAGCCGAGCTCGTCACCGGCGCGTACGGCCATCTCCAGGAAGGCGGTGCCGGGGAGCAGGGTCACTCCGGAGACGGCGTGGTCCGCGAGCCAGGGGTGGGTGGTGAGGGACAGGCGTCCGGTGAGGAGGGAGCCCGCGCCGTCGGGCAGCAGGGCCGTCGCCCCGAACAGGGCGTGGCCGGCGCCGGCCAGTCCGGCGGCGGTGACGTCGCCCGTGGCGGCGGGGGCTTCCAGCCAGAAGTGCTCGTACTGGAAGGGGTAGGTGGGCAGGTCGAGGCGGCGGGCGCCGCGTCCGGCGTGGAAGGCGGCCCAGTCGACGGGGGTGCCGTGGACGTGGACGCGGGCGAGGGCGGTGCTGACGGCCAGGTCTTCGGCACGGTCGCCCCGCAGGGCGGGGACCGCGAGGCCGCGCTCGTCCAGGAGTTCCTGGGCGAGGGCGGTCAGGACGCCGCCCGGACCGACTTCGAGGAAGGTGCGCACGCCTTCGAGGGCGAGGCAGTCGACGGCATCGGCGAAGCGGACGGCCTCACGGACGTGGCGCACCCAGTAGTCGGCCGAGCCGAACTCCTCGGCGGTGACGATCCGGCCGGTGAGGGTGGAGACGACGGGCAGCTGAGGGGCCTTGAAGGCCAGCTCCTCGACGGTCTCCCGGAACTCGGCCAGCATCGGGTCCATCCGCGGGGAGTGGAAGGCGTGGGAGACGACGAGGGCCTTCGTCTTGCGCCCCTCGGCGGCCAGCCGGTCGACGACGGACGCGACGGCGTCCTCCGCGCCCGAAACCACCACCGAAGTGGGCCCGTTGACGGCGGCGATCCCCGCCTGGTCCTCCAGCCCGGCCAGCAGGGCCCGTACCTCCTCCTCGGAGGCCTGGACCGCCACCATCACACCACCGGAGGGCAGCTCCTGCATCAGCCGGCCGCGCGCGGCCACCAGCTTCGCCGCGTCCTCCAGCGACAGCACACCCGCGACGTGAGCCGCCGCGAACTCACCGACCGAGTGCCCGGCAAGGAAGTCCGGACGCACACCCCAGGACTCCAGCAGACGGAACAGGGCCACCTCGACCGCGAACAACGCCGGCTGGGTGAACGCGGTGCGGTTGAGGAGCTCCGCGTCATCCCCGAACACCACACCCTTCAGAGTGAGTTCGAGATGGGGGTCCAGGGCGGCACAGGCGGCGTCGAAGGCGTCCGCGAACACCGGGTACGCGGCGTGCAGTTCACGCCCCATGCCCAGCCGCTGGCTGCCCTGCCCCGAGAAGAGGAACGCGGTCCTGCTGCCGCCGACGGGCGTGCCCTGCGGGGTCTCGCCCCGCAGGAACGCGGTGGCCGTCGGGCGTCCCGCGACCAGGTCCTCCAGGCCGTTCAGCAGCTCCTCGCGGTCCGTGCCGACGACGGCGGACCGCAGGTCCAGGCCGGCCCGGGGTGCGAGGGAGAGGGCCACGTCGAGGGGGTGGAGGTCGGGGTGGGTGGTGAGGTGGGCGTGGAGGCCCGAGGCCTGTGCGCGCAGCGCCGCCGGGTCCTTGGCGGACAGCGGCCAGACGAGGGCCGTGCCGGGGGCCGGTGCGTCCTCGGGGCCGGGGTGCGGTTCCGGAGCTCCGTGCGGTGCGGGCTGCTCGATGACGACGTGGGCGTTGGTGCCGCTGACGCCGAAGGAGGAGACGCCCGCCCGGCGCGGACGGCCGTCGTGTTCCGCCCACTCGCGCGCCTCGGAGAGCAGCCGTACGTCGCCCGCCGTCCAGTCCACGTGCGGTGAAGGCTCGTCCACGTGGAGGGTCTTCGGCAGCACCCCGTGGCGCATCGCCATCACCATCTTGATCACACCCGCCACACCGGCCGCGGCCTGGGTGTGCCCGATGTTGGACTTCAGGGAGCCCAGCCAGAGCGGCCGGTCCTCGGGGCGGTCCTGGCCGTAGGTGGCGAGGAGGGCCTGGGCCTCGATCGGGTCGCCGAGCGTGGTGCCCGTACCGTGCGCCTCGACCGCGTCGACTTCGGCGGCCGAAAGGCCGGCCTGGGCGAGGGCCTGGCGGATCACGCGTTGCTGCGCGGGCCCGTTGGGGGCGGTCAGACCGTTGGAGGCACCGTCCTGGTTGATCGCGGTTCCGCGTACGACGGCCAGTACCTGGTGGCCGTTGCGGCGGGCGTCCGAGAGCCGCTCCACGAGGAGCATGCCGGCCCCTTCGGCCCAGCCGGTGCCGTCCGCCGATGCCGAGAAGGCCTTGCAGCGGCCGTCGACGGCCAGGCCGCGCTGACGGCTGAACTCGATGAAGATGTTCGGGGTGGCCATCACGGTCACGCCGCCCACGAGGGCCATGGTGCACTCACCCTGCCGCAGGGCCTGCGCCGCCAGGTGCAGGGCGACCAGCGACGAGGAGCATGCGGTGTCCACCGTCACCGCCGGCCCCTCCAGGCCGAAGGTGTAGGCCACGCGGCCCGAAGCGATGCTGCCCGCGCTGCCGTTGACGAGGTAGCCCTCGAAGCCTTCGGGGACGACGGAGAGCCGGGAGCCGTAGTCGTGGTACATGACTCCGGCGAAGACGCCGGTCCGCGAGCCCTTCAGCGTGGCCGGGTCGATCCCCGCCCGCTCGAACACCTCCCACGAGGTCTCCAACAGCAACCGCTGCTGCGGATCCATCGCCAGGGCCTCACGCGGCGAGATCCCGAAGAACGCGGCATCGAACTCGCCAGCCTCGTACAGGAATCCACCCTCACGGGCATAACTCGTCCCCGCGTGATCCGGATCCGGGTGGTACAGCCCGTCCAGCGCCCAGCCACGGTCCACCGGGAACCCGCCGACCGCGTCACCACCCTCCGAAACCAACCGCCACAGATCCTCCGGAGAACGCACCCCACCCGGATAGCGGCAGCTCATCCCCACGATCACGATCGGATCGTCGGCGGCCGGGAGGCCGTGGGGCAGGAGGCCCGCGGGGAGCGGTGCGGTCGTGCCGGGGGTGTCGCCGAGGAGTTCGGTGCGCAGGAAGCGGGTGAGTGCCAGCGGGGTGGGGTGGTCGAAGACGAGGGTCGCGGGCAGCCGGGTGCCGGTGACGGCGCCCAGGAGGTTGCGCAGTTCGACGGCGGTGAGCGAGTCGAAGCCGAGGTCCTTGAAGGGGCGTTCGGGTTCGACCCGGTCGGGTGAGGCGTGTCCGAGGACGGTGGCGACCTGGGCCCGTACGAGGTCGGTCAGGACGCGGTCCTGTTCGGCCTCGGGGAGCCCGTGCAGGGTCGCGGCCAGCGCGGAGGCCCGGTCGGCGGGGGTGGCGGCGGTGGTGCCGGGGCCGCTGTGGGCCTTGCGGACGGGGGTCTTGACCAGTCCTCGCAGCAGGGCGGGGACCGTGCCCTCGGTCGCCTGGACGCGGAGTCCCGCGTGGTCCAGCGGGACGGGGAAGAGGACGTCGGCGCCGGCGGTGCAGGCGGCGTCGAACAGGGCGAGGCCGGTGGCCGCGTCCATGGCCACGAGGCCCATGCGGCGGATCCGCGCGAGGTCGGTGGAGTCCAGCTTGCCGGTCATGCCGCTGCCGTCGGCCCACAGGCCCCAGGCCAGGGACACGGCGGGCAGTCCGGCGGCGTGGCGCTGCTGGGCGAGGGCGTCGAGGAAGGCGTTGGCGGCGGCGTAGTTGGCCTGTCCGGCGCCGCCGAGCGTGGCGGAGACGGAGGAGAAGAGCACGAAGGCGGACAGGTCCAGGTCGCGGGTGAGCTCGTGCAGGTGGAGGGCGGCGTCCACCTTGGGGCGGAGCACGTGGTCGACGCGGTCGGGGGTGAGGGCGGGGACGATGCCGTCGTCGGTGACGCCGGCGGCGTGGACCACGGCGGTCAGCGGGTGCCCGGCGGGGACCGATGCCAGGAGGGCGGCCAGGGCCGGGCGGTCGGCGACGTCGCAGGCGGCGGTGGTGACCCGGGCGCCGAGGGCGGTGAGTTCGGCCTCGAACGCGGCCGCGCCTTCGGCGGCGGGGCCCCGGCGGCCGGTCAGCAGGAGGTGGCGTACGCCGTGCTCGGTGACGAGGTGGCGGGCGACGAGCCGGCCGAGGGTGCCGGTGGCTCCGGTGACGAGGACGGTTCCGTCGGCCGGGAAGGTCTGGCCGCGCGGCGGCCCGTCGGCCGGGCGGTCGGTGTGGGCCGTCAGGCGCGGCAGCAGGATCGTTTCGCCGCGTACGGCGAGCTGGGGTTCGCCGGTGGCGAGGGCGGCGCGCAGGGCCTCCCGGCCGGGTCCGGCGTCGGGGTCCAGGCCCGGTTCGAGGTCGAGCAGGACGAAGCGGCCGGGGTTCTCCGACTGGGCCGTGCGGAGCATGCCCCAGACGGCGGACTGTGCGGGGTCCAGGGTGGCGCGTTCGGCGGGGTCGGTGGCGACGGCGTGGCGGGTGACGACGACGAGCGGGGTCCGGTCGGGCCGTTCCCCGGCGAGCCACTCCTGGATCAGGGCGAGGGTGCGGTGGGTGGTCGCACGCACGGCTTCGGCCGGGTCGTCGGGTGCCGGGCCGCCGTCGGGGTCCGGGCCGGCGAGGGCCAGGGCGTAGTCGGGTTCAGGGGCGTCGGAGGAGGTCCGGGCCGGGGTCCAGTCGAGGCGCAGGAGGCCGTCGGAACGGGGGGCGGCCGCCGCGCGGAGCCGGTCGGCTGACACGGGGCGAAGGACGAGGGCGCCGACGGTGGCGACGGTCTGGCCCGCCGTGTCGGCGACCAGGACGGAGACGGTGTCGGGGCCCGCCGGGGTGAGCCGGACGCGTACGGCGGGGGCGCCGGCGGCGTGCAGGCCGACGTCGCTCCAGGAGAAGGGCAGCAGGCCCTGTCCGGTGCCGGTGCCGGAGAGCAGCCCGAGCCAGGAGGCGTGGAGGGCGGCGTCGAGGAGGGCGGGGTGCAGGCCGAAGGCGTCGGCGTCGGGTGCGGTGGGGGCGGGGAGGGCTGCGGCGGCGTACAGGGTGTCGCCGTGCCGCCAGGCCTCCGTGAGGCCGCGGAAGACGGGGCCGTAGCCGAAGCCGAGGTCGTCGAGGAGCCCGTAGAGGTGGTCGGTGGCGACCGGCTCGGCTCCCTGCGGGGGCCATACAGCGAGCTCGGACACGGCCGGCGGCGGGGGCGTCCCGGTGGACAGGGTGCCGCCGGCGTGGCGCGTCCAGTCGGGGGACGCGGCGGGGTCCTCGGGGCGGGAGTGGAGTTCCAGGGCGCGGCGGCCCTCGGGGTCGGGGGCCGAGACCGTGAGGCGGAGCTGGACCCCGCCGTGTTCGGGCAGGACGAGCGGGGCCTCCAGGGTGAGGTCCTCGATGTGGGCGCAGCCGGCTTCGCGCCCGGCCCGCAGGGCCAGTTCCACGAAGGCGGTGCCGGGGACGAGGACGGCTCCGGAGACGGTGTGGTCGGCGATCCAGGGGTGGGTGGTGAGGGAGAGGCGGCCGGTGAGCACGATGCTTCCGTCGGGGAGTACGACGGTGGCGCCCAGGAGGGGGTGTTCGGTGTCGGTGACGCCGATCGCGCTGGGGTCGGCGGTGGCCGGGACGTGCAGCCAGTAGGTCTCGCGCTCGAAGGCGTAGGTGGGCAGGGCGATCCGGCGGGCGGCCGTTCCGGCGTACCGGGCCGTCCAGTCGACGGGGGTGCCGTGGACGTGGAGCCGGGCGAGGGCGGTGGTGACGGCCAGGTCCTCGGTGCGGTCGGCCCGCAGGGTGGGGACCGTGACGGCCTGGTCGTCGAGGAGTTCGCGGGCCAGGGCGGAGAGGACCCCGCCGGGGCCGATCTCCAGGAAGGTGCGTACGCCTTCGGCGGCGAGGGTGGTGACGGCGTCGGCGAAGCGGACGGCCTCGCGGACGTGGCGCACCCAGTAGTCGGCGGAGCCGAACTCCTCGGCCGGGACGAGGTCTCCGGTGAGGGTGGAGACGATCGGGAACCGGGGCGCCTCGAAGACGACCGATTCCACGACCGTTCGGAAGGCGTCGAGCATCGGGTCCATCTGCGGGGAGTGGAAGGCGTGGGAGACCGTCAGGGCCTTGGTCTTGCGGCCCTCGGCGGCCAGCCGGTCCACGACGGAAGCGACGGCGTCCTCCGCGCCCGAAACCACCACGGACGTGGGCCCGTTGACGGCGGCGATCCCCGCACTGTCCTCCAGCCCGGCCAGCAGCTCCCGCACCTCCTCCTCGGAGGCCTGGACCGCCACCATCACACCACCGGAGGGCAGCTCCTGCATCAGCCGGCCACGCGCGGCCACCAGCTTCGCCGCGTCCTCCAGCGACAGCACACCCGCCACATGGGCGGCCGCGAACTCACCGACCGAGTGCCCCGCGAGGAAGTCAGGGCGCACACCCCACGACTCCAGCAGCCGGAACAGCGCCACCTCAACGGCGAACAACGCCGGCTGGGTGAACCGCGTCTCGTGCAGCAGCTCCTCGTCCTCGCCGAACACGACGTCCCGCAGGGGGCGTTCCAGGTGTCCGTCCACATGCGCGCAGACCTCGTCGAAGGCGTCCGCGAACACCGCCTCCACGGCGTACAGTTCACGCCCCATGCCCAGCCGCTGGCTGCCCTGCCCGGAGAACAGGAAGGCGGTGCGGCCCGGTTCGCGGCCGGTGGCGGTGTCGGTGGCGCCGGTGATGACGTGGGGGCCGGCGCCCCGCGCGTCCTCGTCGGCGAGGGCGTCCAGGCCGCGCAGCAGTTCGGCGCGGTCGGTGCCGAGGACGGCCGCGCGGTACGGGAGGGCCGCCCGGCCGGTGGCGAGGGAGAAGCCGATGTCGGCCGGGGTGGCCTCCTCGTGCCCGGTGAGGTGGGAGCGCAGGCGCCGGGCCTGGGCGCGCAGGGCGGTGGCGGTCTTGGCGGACAGCAGCCAGGCGACCGCGTCCCGGGGGGCCGGGTCGCCGGGGTCCGGGGCGGTACCGGCCGGCTCGGCCGGCTCCTGCGCCGGGGGCTGTTCGATGATCACGTGGGCGTTGGTGCCGCTCACGCCGAAGGCCGAGACGCCGCCGCGCCGGACGTGGCCGGGCTCCTCGGGCCAGGCCACGGGGGCGGAGAGCAGTTCGACGGAGCCCGCCGACCAGTCGACGTGCGGGGTCGGGGCGTCGACGTGCAGGGTGCGGGGAAGTTCGGCGTGCTGGAGGGACAGGACCAGCTTCATCACCCCCGCGACGCCGGCGGCGGCCTGGGTGTGGCCGATGTTGGACTTCAGCGAGCCCAGCCACAGCGGCCGGTCCCCGGGCCGGTCCTGGCCGTAGGTGGCGAGGAGGGCCTGGGCCTCGATGGGGTCGCCGAGGCGGGTGCCGGTGCCGTGGGCCTCGACCACGTCGACGTCGGCGGGTGCGAGGCCCGCGTCGCCGAGGGCCTGGCGGATGACCCGCTGCTGCGAGGGGCCGTTGGGGGCGGTCAGGCCGTTGGAGGCGCCGTCCTGGTTGATCGCGGAGCCGCGGACGACGGCGAGGACCTGGTGTCCGTTGCGGCGGGCGTCGGAGAGCCGCTCCAGGAGCAGCATGCCGGCGCCCTCGCCCCAGCCGGTGCCGTCGGCCGCGGCGGCGAAGGCCTTGCAGCGGCCGTCGGGGGCCAGGCCGCGCTGGCGGCTGAACTCGATGAAGATGCCGGGGCCCGACATGACGGTGACGCCGCCCGCGAGGGCGAGTTCGCATTCGCCCTGGCGCAGGGACTGGACGGCGAGGTGGAGGGCGACGAGGGAGGAGGAGCAGGCCGTGTCGACGGTGAGTGCGGGCCCCTCCAGGCCGAAGGTGTAGGCGAGGCGGCCGGAGACGACGCTTGCGGCCCGGCCGGTCAGCAGGTAGCCCTCGACGCCTTCGGGTGCCCGGCGCAGGCCGGAGGCGTAGTCCTGGCCGTTGGAGCCGATGAAGACCCCGGCCTGGCTGCCCTTGAGGGTGGCGGGGTCGATGCCGGCGCGTTCGAAGGCCTCCCAGGTGGTCTCCAGGAGGAGGCGCTGCTGGGGGTCCATGGCTAGGGCCTCGCGGGGGGAGATCCCGAAGAAGGCGGCGTCGAACTCCCCGGCCTCGTAGAGGAATCCGCCTTCGCGGGCGTAGGTGGTGCCGGGGTGCTGCGGGTCGGGGTGGTAGAGGGAGGCGAGGTCCCAGCCGCGGTTCTCGGGGAAGGCGGAGAGGGCGTCCTCGCCTTGCGAGAGGATCGTCCACAGGTCCTCGGGGGAGGTGACCCCGCCGGGGAAGCGGCAGCTCATCGCGACGATGGCGATGGGTTCGTCGTCGACGGGCCGGGCGGCGGGCGCTGTGGCGGCCGTGCCGGGCTGCGGGCCTCCGGCGAGCCGGGTGTCGAGGTGGGCGGCGAGTTCGGCCGGGTTGGGGTAGTCGAAGACGACGGTGGTGGGCAGTCGCAGGCCGGTGGCCGCGGCCAGGCGGTTGCGCAGTTCGATGGCGGTGAGCGAGTCGAAGCCGGTGTCGCGGAAGGCCCGTTGGGGCTGGACGGCGTCGGCGCCGGAGTGGCCGAGGACGGTGGCGGCCTGGGTGCGGACGAGCTCGACGAGGGCCCTGAGCCGGTCGGGGCCGGGGAGTGCGGCCAGCTGTCCGGCGAGCCCGGGGCCGCTCGCGGCGGCGCCGTCCGGGCCGGCGGGGGCGGTGGCCCCGTCGAGGATGCGGCGCGCTTCGGGGAGGCGGTGCAGGAGCGGGTACTCGCCGGTGTGGGCGAAGGCGCGGACGAAGCGCTCCCAGTCGACGTCGGCGACGGTGACGGCCGTGTCGTCGTGCTCCATGGCGCGGCGCAGGGCGGCGATGCCGAGGTCGGCGGGCATGGGGAGGATGCCCCGGCGGGTGAGGTGTTCCTCGGCGTGGCGGCCCATCATGCGGCCGCTGCCCCAGGAGCCCCAGGCGATGGCGGTGGCGGGCAGGCCCTGGGCGCGGCGGTGGTGGGCGAGGGCGTCGAGGTGGGCGTTGGCGGCGGCGTAGCCGCCCTGGCCGCCGTTGCCGACGACGCCGGCGATGGAGGAGAACAGGACGAAGAAGTCGAGGTCGTGGCCGGCGGTGAGTTCGTGGAGGTGGACGGCGGCGTCGGCCTTGGGGCGCAGTACGTGTTCCAGCCGGTCGGCGGTCATGGCGTCGAGGACGCCGTCGTCGAGGACGCCCGCGGTGTGGATGACGCCGGTGAGGGGGTGTTCGGCGGGCAGGGAGGCGAGGAGTGCGGCGAGGGCGGTGCGGTCGGCGGCGTCGCAGGCGGCGATGGTGGCGTGGCAGCCGAGGGCGGCGAGTTCCTCGCGGAGTGCGGCGGCGCCTTCGGCGGCGGGGCCGCTGCGGCTGGTGAGGAGGAGGCGGGTGGCTCCGGAGCGGGCGAGCCAGCGGGCGACGTGGGCGCCGAGGGTGCCGGTGCCGCCGGTGATCAGGACGGTGCCGTGGGGGCGGGCGGGGGTGTACTCGCCGCTGGGGGCCGCCGCGTCGGCGGTGGCGCGGACGAGGCGGCGGGCGAGGGTGCCGGTGGCGCGGACGGCGAGCTCGTCCTCGCCGCCGGGGTCGGCGAGGAGGCCGGTGAGGAGGTCGAGGGTGCGTGCGTCGAGGGTTTCGGGCAGGTCCACGAGGCCGCCCCAGCGCTGCGGGTACTCGGCGCCGGCGACCCGGCCGAGGCCCCAGAGCTGGGCCTGCGCGGGGTGGCGCGGCGGGTCGGCGGGGCCGGTGGCGACGGCCCCGGAGGTGGCGCACCACAGGGGGGCGCCGATGCCGGTGTCGCCGAGGGCCTGGACGAGGGCGAGGGTGGCGGCGAGGGCGGCCGGCACCCGGTGTCCGGGGGCGCCGGCGGGGTCTTCGGCCAGCAGGGAGAGCACCCCGGTGACGGCGTCGGGCTCCAGGGCGGCCTCGGTGAGCCGGTCGGCGAGGAGTGCGGCCACGTCCGTCCGTCCGGGGTGGGCGGCCGGGTCGAGGGTGACGCGTTCGACGCGGGCGCCGCGGGCGGTGAGGGCCTCGTGGACGGCGGTGGCGGTGGCGGATCCGGTGTGCGCGGCGGCCGTGACGAGCAGCCAGGTGCCGGTGAGCGGGGCGTGGCTGCCGCGCCGGGTACGGGTTTCGGTGGGGGTCCAGGTGACGCGGTAGCGCCAGTTGTCGATGCGGGCGGTCCGGGTGGAGCGGCGGCGCCAGTCGGCGAGCCGGGTGACCATGCTGTCGAGGGTGGCGTCGGGGGCCAGGTCCAGGGAGCTGGTGAGGGCGCGGACGTCGGTGTTCTCGACGGCGGCCCAGAAGCGGGCCTCCTCCTCGCTGTGGCCGCCGCCCGTCGCGGGGGCGGCGGGGGCGGCGGGTTCGAGCCAGAGGCGGCGCCGCTGGAAGGGGTAGGTGGGCAGGTCGGCGGGGCGGGGGCGGGCGCCGGGGAAGGCGGCGGCCCAGTCGGCCGGGACGCCCCGGGTCCAGGCCTCGCCGAGGGAGGTCAGGAAGCGGGCGGAGCCCCCGTCGCCGCGGCGCAGCGAGGGGATGACGTCCACGGTGGCCCCGGCGTCCTCGGCGGTCTCCTGGAGGCCGATGGCGAGCACGGGGTGGGGGCTGCATTCGACGAGGACCTGGTGGCCGTCGGCGATCAGGCGGCGGGCGGCCGGCTCGAAGCGGACGGTGGTGCGGAGGTTGGTGTACCAGTAGGCGGCGTCGAGGGCGGCGGAGTCGACGGGTTCGCCGGTGACGGTGGAGTAGAACGGGACGGTCGGGGTGAGCGGGGTGATGCCGTCGAGGGCCGCGGCGAGTTCGGCCTCGATGAGTTCCACGTGGGCGGAGTGGGAGGCGTAGTCCACGGGGACCCGCTTGGCGCGGACCCCGTCGGCGGTGCAGGCGTCGAGGAGTTCGCCGAGGGCGTCGGCGTCGCCGGAGACGACGGTGGAGCGGGGGCCGTTGACGGCGGCGATGCCGAGCCGCTCGCCCCACCGCTCCAGGCGCCGGGTGACGTCGGCGAGGGGTTCGGGTACGGAGACCATGCCGCCGAGTCCGGCGAGGCGGGCGAGGAGGCGGCTGCGGAGGGCTACGACCCGGGCTGCGTCGTCGAGGCCGAGGGCGCCGGACACGGCGGCGGCGGCGATCTCGCCCTGCGAGTGGCCGATGACGGCGGAGGGTTCGACGCCGAAGAGGTGGCGAAGGCGCCGACGCGGACCTCGCCCACGTCCCCCGCGAGGTAGCCGGCCAGTTCGGCGTCGGCGCGTTCCAGCTGGGCGAAGACGGCGT
>NZ_JBFBGN010000177.1:0-12236 GCF_040684675.1 Streptomyces sp. NPDC089915
GATGTTCATCACCGGCCCCGACGTCGTCCGCGCCGTCACCGGTGAGGAGATCACCCAGAACGGCCTCGGCGGCGCCGACGTGCACGCCGAGACCTGTCCTCGACGAGCCGGCCGAGCTGGGCGCTGGTGTAGACGGCCTCCACCTCGTCCTTCGGCTCCACCTTGAAGAGCCGCAGGACCAGCGCGGCGCAGGCGCCCAGGGCGGTGGTGACCGGCCCGCAGAGGCGGGCGAAGGCCACCAGGCCGGGGCTGAACCACAGGGAGGTCTTCTCGGGGGCGGCCATGGCGAGGTTCTTGGGGACCATCTCTCCGATCACCAGGTGCAGGAAGACCACCGCGGCCAGCGCGAACGCGTAGCCCAGCGGGTGGACCAGCCCCTCGGGCACGTGGACGGCCTCGAAGACGGGCTCCAGCAGCCGGGCCACGGTGGGTTCGGCGACCGCGCCGAGGGTGAGCGAGCACAGGGTGATGCCGAACTGGGCGGCCGCCATCATGCGCGGCAGGTTCTCCAGGCCGTACAGCACCTGGCGGGCCCGCTTGGAGCCGGCCGCCAGGGGCTCGATCTGGCTGCGGCGGACGGAGACGAGCGCGAACTCGGCGCCGACGAAGAAACCGTTGGCCAGGACCAGGAGCAGGGCGAAGAGGAGCTGCAGGGCGTTCATCGGGCGGCGCCTTCCAGCTGCTGCTCACCACGCTGCCGCCCGGCGGTGCGGGCGGGCTGCGGGACGGCCTCGGCGGCGGTGGGAGGTGCGGCCGTCAGGCGGACCAGCCGGACCCGCTCGGCGCGGTTGCGGCGGACCTGGCGGACGGACAGCTTCCAGCCGGGCAGCTCGACCCGGTCCCCGGGGGCGGGGATCCGGCCCAGGAGGTCGGCGACGAGGCCGGCGACGGTCTCGTACGGGCCCTCGGGCACCTCCAGGCCTATGCGGCGCAGGGTGTGCACGCGGCAGCTGCCGTCGGCCTCCCAGGAGGGCCGGCCGTCCTCGGCGGGGACGGCGGCCAGCTCGGGACTGTCGGCCTCGGCTAGGTCGTGCTCGTCGCGGACCTCGCCGACGAGTTCCTCCACGATGTCCTCCAGGGTGACGACGCCGGCGGTGCCGCCGTACTCGTCGACGACCACGGCCATCGGCTGTTCGCTGCGCAGCCGCTCCAGCAGCGGCTGCACCGGCAGGGAGCCGGGCACCAGCAGCGGGGCGACGCAGATCCGGCCGACGGTGGTGCGGGCGCGTTCGGACTCGCGCACGGCGAGGGCGTCCTTGAGGTGGACGACCCCGGTGATCTCGTCGATGCGCTCGCGGTAGACCGGGAACCGGGACAGGCCCGTGGCGCGGGTCAGGTTCAGCACGTCGGCCGCGGTGGCCGAGTCCTGGAGGGCGCTGACCTTCACCCGGGGGGTCATGACGTGCTGGGCGGTGAGCTCGCCCAGCGACAGGGTCCGTACGAAGAGGTCGGCGGTGTCCTGTTCGAGGGCGCCGGCCTGGGCCGAATGGCGGACCAGGGAGACCAGTTCGCCGGGGGTGCGGGCGGAGGCCATCTCCTCGGCGGGCTCGACGCCGAGCGCCCGCACGAGGCGGTTCGCGACGGAGTTGAGACCGGCGATGACGGGCCGCAGGGCCCGGGAGAAGGCCTGCTGCGGGCCGGCCACGAACCTCGCCACCTGGAGCGGCTTGGAGACCGCCCAGTTCTTCGGGACGAGCTCGCCGACGACCATCTGGACGGCGGAGGCGAGCAGCATGCCGATGAGGACGGCGGCGCCGGGGACGGCTCCCTCGGGCAGGCCCGTCGCGGCGAGCGGCTTCGACAGCAGCGCGGCCAGGGCGGGTTCGGCGAGCATGCCGACCACGAGGGAGGTGATGGTGATGCCGAGCTGGGTGCCGGAGAGCTGGAAGGACAGCTCCCGCAGGGCTTCGACCACCGTGCGGGCACGGCGGTCACCGTCGGCTGCGGCCCGTTCGGCCTCGGGCTTCTCCACCGTGACGAGGCCGAACTCGGCCGCCACGAAGAAACCGTTGGCGAGGATCAGGGCGAATGCCGCCACGAGCAGGAGTAGCGGGATGGTCATGCCGCCGCCTCCACGGGGAGGGCGGCGCGGGTACTACCGGACGATCCGTCCATTGCTGGAGGGAGTCACTCCTCTGGTCGCAGGTGCCCACGGGCCACGGGGTCCCGGGGCGGGTGGGTGGGCGCTGTGGTGCGCCGCCCCACCAGGGTAGTCATTGAGATCGCCGCCGCAATGGGACGCGGTGCCGCGTCCGGCGGGCTCAGCGGGCGGTGCCGCCCGTTCCACGGATCTCGGCGAGGGCGCGCAGGGCGCGGGCGTCGCCGATGGCGCGGGCCTTGGCGATGCCCGGCTGGATGCCCAGGGCGGGCAGGCTGGTGCCGTCGCTCAGGTCGAGGAACACCCACGGGTCGCCGGGGCGGAGGTTGACGCGCAGGATCTGCGCCCACTCCAGGCGGCGGGTGTTGGTGAGGTTGACGACGGTGACCCCGGCCTCGTCCGCGACCACCTTGGGGCGGCTGAGCAGGACGAGGACGGAGCCCAGCAGGACGGCGGTGACGACGAAGCTGACCCGCTCGCCGGGGCTGAGGGTCTCCAGCAGCAGGGCGATCGCCGTGATGGTGGCGAACATGACGGAGCCGACGCCCAGCAGCACCGCACGGGTACGGTTCGGCCGGAAGGTGACCGGCAGTTCGGGCAGTGCGGGCTCGGCGGCGGACTCGCTCATGGTGCGGTGGGGCCTTCTGGGGAGGGCGTACGGGAGGCGGCGGACGGCCCGGCCGGGTCGGGTGACCGGGCCGGGGCCGGACGGCCTAGAGGCGGCAGGCGTGGATCGAGGTGGTGAGGATCGCGCGCGCGCCGAGCTCGTACAGGTCATCCATGATCCGCTGGGCCTCCTTGGCGGGGACCATGGCGCGGACCGCGACCCAGCCCTCGTTGTGGAGCGGGGAGATCGTGGGCGACTCCAGGCCCGGGGTGAGGGCGACCGCGCGCTCCAGGTGCTCGGCGCGGCAGTCGTAGTCCATCATCACGTAGCTGCGGGCCACCAGGACGCCCTGGAGGCGGCGCAGGAACTGCGCGGCCTTCGGGTCGTCGGCGTCGGCGCCGGTGCGGCGGATGACGGTCGCCTCGGACTTGAGGATCGGCTCGCCGATGACCTCCAGGCCGGCGTTGCGCAGGCTGGTGCCGGTCTCGACGACGTCGGCGATGACCTGGGCCACGCCGAGCTCGATGGCGGTCTCGACGGCGCCGTCCAGGTGGACGACGGCCGCGTCGATGCCCAGGTCGGCGAGGTGCTTGGCGACGATGCCCTCGTAGGAGGTGGCGATCGTCATGCCGCCGAAGTCCTCGGGGCCCTTCGCCGTGCCGGGCTTGGTGGCGTAGCGGAAGGTGGAGCGGCCGAAGTTCAGCGGCAGGATCTCCTCGGCGTTGGCCCCGGAGTCCAGCAGCAGGTCGCGGCCGGTGATGCCGATGTCGAGCTTGCCCGACGCGACGTAGATCGCGATGTCCTTCGGGCGGAGGTAGAAGAACTCGACCTCGTTGTCGGGGTCGACCGTGACGAGTTCCTTGGACTCCTTGCGCTGGCGGTAGCCGGCCTCATGGAGCATTGCCGACGCCGGTCCGGAGAGCGAACCCTTGTTGGGGACGGCGATGCGCAGCATGGGGCTTCCTTCGTGCGTAGGTGCGTAAGGGGGGTGTGGGCGGGGGGCCCGCGGTGAAGAGCTCCGGCCTAGAGGTGGGAGTAGACGTCGTCGAGGGAGATCCCGCGCGCCACCATCATCACCTGGACGTGGTAGAGCAGCTGGGAGATCTCCTCGGCGGCGGCGTCCGCGCCCTCGTACTCGGCGGCCATCCAGACCTCGGCGGCCTCCTCGACGATCTTCTTGCCGATGGCATGGACGCCCTTGCCGACGAGCTCGGCGGTGCGGGAGGTGCTGGGGTCGCCGTCGGCGGCCTTGAGCTGGAGCTCGCTGAAGAGCTCTTCGAAGGTCTTGTTCGCCATGATGCCCTTAGGGTACGGGTTCACCCGGGCCCCCCGGTGCCCGGGTTCACTCCGTGGACTACCGCCAGGGTTCGCTGACGGTCCGCAGGGTCATGGCGGTGGAGACGGCGGCGGTGACCGCTTCGTGCCCCTTGTCCTCGTTCGAGCCCTCCAGGCCGGCGCGGTCCAGCGCCTGCTCGTCGTTGTCGCAGGTCAGGACGCCGAAGCCGACGGGGACGCCGGTGTCGATCGAGACCTGCACCAGGCCCTGGGTGACGCCCTGGCACACGTAGTCGAAGTGCGGGGTGCCGCCGCGGATGACCACGCCGAGGGCGACGATCGCGTCGTAGCCGCGGCCCGCGAGGACCTTGGCCACGACCGGGAGCTCGAAGCTGCCCGGGACGCGCAGCAGGGTGGGCTCGTCGATGCCCAGCTCGTGCAGGGCCCGCAGGGCGCCGTCCACCAGGCCGTCCATGACCTTCTCGTGCCACTGGGCCGCGATCACGGCCACCCGGAGGTCGCCGCAGTTCTTCACGCTCAGTACGGGTGCGCCCTTGCCGCTCACAGCTCTGCTCCTCGGGGGGTTCCGGTTCGTACCGGGGTTGACGGGTGGGGGGGTGGGTGGTGCGGGGTTACTGGTTTCCGCAGGCGGAGGTGGGCACGGCCCCCTCCAGCCAGGGGAGGTCGTGGCCCATGCGGTCCCGCTTGGTGCGCAGGTACCGCAGGTTGTGCTCGCCGGCCCCGACGGGCATGGCCTCCCGGCCGGCGACGGAGATGCCGTGGTCCTCCAGGGCGGCCGCCTTGTCGGGGTTGTTGGTCAGCAGCCGGACGGTGCGCACGCCCAGGTCGGCGAGGATCTGGGCGCCGGCGCCGTAGTCGCGGGCGTCGGCCGGCAGGCCCAGTTCCAGGTTGGCGTCCAGGGTGTCGCGGCCGCGCTCCTGGAGCTCGTAGGCGCGCATCTTGGACAGCAGTCCGATGCCGCGGCCCTCGTGCCCGCGCAGGTAGACGATGACCCCGCGGCCCTCGGCCTGGACCCGGGCCATGGCGGCCTGGAGCTGGGGGCCGCAGTCGCAGCGCTGGGACTGGAAGATGTCGCCGGTCAGGCACTCGGAGTGCATGCGGACGAGGACGTCGTCGCCGGCGCCGATCTCGCCGCGGACGAGGGCGACGTGCTCGACGCCGTCGACGGTGGAGCGGTAGCCGTACGCGGTGAACTCGCCGGCGGCGGTCGGCAGGCTGACCTCGGCCTCGCGGCGGACGGTGGGCTCGGCGGAGCGGCGGTAGGCGATCAGGTCCTCGATGGAGATGATCGTCAGTCCGTGCTTGCGGGCGAAGGGGATCAGCTCGGGCAGCCGCAGCATGACCCCGTCCTCGCCGGCGATCTCCACGATGGCGCCGGCCGGGCGCAGGCCCGCGAGGCGGGCGAGGTCGACGGCGGCCTCGGTGTGGCCGTTGCGGACCAGGACGCCGCCGGGCTTGGCGCGCAGCGGGAAGACGTGGCCGGGGCGGACGAAGTCGCCGGGCTCGGAGGTGCCGTTGGCCAGCAGGCGCAGGGTGGTGGCGCGGTCGGCGGCGGAGATGCCGGTGGTGACGCCGTGGGCGGCGCTCGCGTCGACGGAGACGGTGAAGGCGGTCTTCATCGACTCGGTGTTGTCGCGGACCATCTGCGGGAGCTCCAGGCGCTCCAGCTCGGGGCCCTCCATCGGCGCGCAGATCAGGCCCCGGCACTCGCTCATCATGAACGCGATGATCTCGGGGGTGGCCTTCTCGGCGGCGATGACGAGGTCGCCCTCGTTCTCGCGGTCCTCGTCGTCGACGACGACCACGGGGCGGCCGGCGGCGATGTCGCGGATGGCCTGCTCGACGGGGTCGAGGCGGAAGGACTCCTCGGCGCCGGCGTCGGCCGGGTCGGGCACGGGCTTGAGGACGGGGATCATGCCGTTGCTCCTTCGAGGGCCGGGGCGGGGGTGGTGCGCGAGCGCTGGTACCAGTCGTAGGCACCCCAGAGCACGAGGGCTCCGTAGATCACGTAGACGAAGGCGGAGAAGGCGTAGCCGCTGGTGAAGGCGAGGGGGACGCCGACGGCGTCGACGAGCAGCCAGGCGAACCAGAACTCGACCAGGCCCTTGGCCTGGGCGTACATGGCGACGATGGTGCCGACGAAGATGTAGGCGTCCGGCAGCGGGTTCCAGGACATCCACGGGTAGAGGGTGAACAGCCCGGTGACGGCCAGGGTCCCGACGGCCGCGGCGCCCAGCAGCAGTCCGCGTTCGCGCCAGGAGGCGAAGCGGACGGCGAGGGAGGCGTCCTGGGCCTGCCGCTTGCCGCGGGTCCACTGGGCCCAGCCCCACAGGGCGACCAGCATGACGACGACCTGCTTGCCGGCGTTGCCGGAGAGGTGGCCGGCGGCGAAGGCGACGAAGAGGATGGCTCCGGAGAGGAACTGGGTCGGCCAGGTCCATATGGAGCGCTTCCAGCCGAGGGCGAGGGCGATCAGGCCCATGGTGTTGCCGATGGCGTCGGACCAGATGATCTTCTGGCCGAAGGCGGTGAAGGCCTCGGAGTTCAGCCAGGTCAGGGCGCTCACTTCCGTCCCTCCTCGGCCTGCAGCGGGTTCACGCCGGCGGCGAGCAGGCGCTCGACGTACTTGGCGAGGACGTCCACCTCGAGGTTGACCGGGTCGCCGGGCTGCTTGATGCCCAGGGTGGTCAGCGCGAGGGTGGTGGGGATGAGGCTGATGGTGAAGTAGTCGGCGGCGGCCTCGACGACGGTGAGGCTGACGCCGTCGACCGTGATGGAGCCCTTCTCCACGACGTACCGGGCGAGGTGGCCCGGGAGCGCGATCTTGACGAGTTCCCAGTGCTCGGAGGGGCTGCGGGAGAGGATCTCACCGGTGCCGTCGACGTGGCCCTGGACCAGGTGCCCGCCGAGCCGGCCACCGAGGGCCATGGGGCGTTCCAGGTTGACCCGGGAGCCCTCGCCCAGGGCGCCGAGGCTGGAGCGGTTGAGGGTCTCCTGCATGACGTCGGCGGTGAACTCGCCGTCGGCGGTCTCCACGACGGTCAGGCAGACGCCGTTGACGGCGATCGAGTCGCCGTGCTTGGCGCCCTCGGTGACGACCGGGCCGCGCAGGCGGAAGCGGGAGGCCTCGGCGAGCTGCTCGACGGCGGTGACCTCGCCCAGTTCTTCGACGATTCCGGTGAACACTCAGTGCTCCTTGGGGGCGTTGGTGGGGACGGCGGTGATGCGCAGATCGGTGCCGGTGCGCACGGCCTCGGTGATGTCGAGGCGTACGGCGTGGGCGATGTTCGTGATGCCGGCGCCGGCGAGGGCGGCGGGGCCGGAGCCGAGGAGGGCCGGGGCGATGTAGCCGATGACGCGGTCGACGGCTCCGGCTTCGAGGAAGGCTCCCGCGAGGGCGGGCCCGCCTTCGAGGAGGACGGAGCGCACGCCCCGGGCGTACAGCTCGGTGAGCAGGCGGGGGACGGGCACGCGGCCGTCCTGGAGGGGCAGCCGCAGGATGTCGGCGCCGGGCAGGTGGCGGGTGTCGGCGTCCTCGCCGGTGACGATCAGGGTGGGGGCCGCGTCGTCGAGGATGCGGGCCGTGGCGGGCAGTGCGGCGCGGGTGTCGAGGGCGACGCGCAGCGGCTGGACGGCTCCGTCGACGCCCCGTACGGCCAGGTGGGGGTCGTCGGCGCGCAGGGTGCCGCCGCCGACGAGGACGGCGTCGGCCTCGGCGCGCAGCCGGTGGACGTCGGCGCGGGACTCGGCGGAGGTGATCCAGCGGCTGCTGCCGTCCTCGGCGGCGCTGCGGCCGTCGAGGGTGGCGGCGTACTTCCAGGTCACGTGGGGGCGGCCCAGGCGGACGGAGGTCAGCCAGGCGGCGTTGCCCTGCTCGGCCTCCTCGGCGAGCAGGCCCGCCTCCGCGGGGACCCCGGCGGCGCGCAGGGTGGCTCCGCCACCGCTGGCCTGCGGGTTCGGGTCGGAGACGGCGTAGACCACGCGGGCGATCCCGGCGTCGATGAGCGCCTGCGCGCAGGGGCCCGTACGGCCGGTGTGGTTGCAGGGTTCGAGGGTGACGTAGGCGGTGGCGCCGCGGGCGGCCCCGCCGGCCTCGCGCAGGGCGTGGACCTCGGCGTGCGGGCCGCCGGCCCGCTGGTGCCAGCCCTCGCCGACGACGGCGCCCGAGGGGTCGGTGATGACGCAGCCGACGACGGGGTTGGGGCTGGTGGAGCCGAGTCCGCGGGAGGCCAGCTCGATGGCCCGGCGCATCGCGGTGACGCTCGGGTCGGGTGCTGCCTGCGCGGCGTGTGTCGCCACCGGGTCCTCCTGCCTCATCGGGCACGGACTCCGGGGCCTGTCGGGATACGACAGATGAAGCGGAACAGCACATACGGGGACGCCGGTGGCCGGAAAACACGGTCCGTCCGACACGTATCCCTGGGGATACGCCGATGGACCGCCGGCGGCGGCGTACCGATGACTGCCCGCCGCGCACTGCCTCCCATCCGGACTTTAACCGTCGGTCCAGGAATTTCACCTGGTCAACCGGCCGCTGGATGCGGACGGGTCGCGGACTATACCGCCGGTTCGGAATTACACCGACCCCGGAGTGCGCTGCTACTGGTACTAGGGCCAGTGTGCCACGGGGGATCGGCGGCCATGCGGGTGAACCGCTGTGGCCTGGCTCACAAGACCACCGTTCTCGAGCGTTCCTATTGCGCCAGCCGTGTCGTGAACGCGCCGGATCCGAGGTTGGTCCAGACCTATTGACGGGTTGGTCTAGTCCTCTTAACGTTCCCTTCATCTTCCCGGGAGCCGGCCTGCCGACGTGCGCACGTCACGGGCCAACCAGCGCCACCTCCATGCCTGTTGCCGCACCTTGGCCCTGCCATCCTCCCCTCCCCAGGAGGCACCATGCCGTCCCCCACACGTACGAGAGCGATGCTGCTGGCATCCGGCGCCGCGATCGCCGGCCTGCTGGTCGGCGGGCTCTCCGCGGGCGTCTCGCACGCCGCCGACAACGAGAGCTGTCGCCCCGACGGGCTGTACAAGACGCCCGGAGTGGACGTCCCCTACTGCTCCGTCTACGACTCCGAAGGCCGCGAGAAGATGGGCGCGGACCACCAGCGCCGCGTCATCGGCTACTTCACCGGCTGGCGCACGGGCAAGGACGGCACCCCCGCCTACCTGGCCAACAACGTCCCGTGGTCCAAGGTCACCCACCTGAACTACGCCTTCGCCCACGTCGGCTCCGACAACAAGATCTCGGTGGGCTCCGACGGCCCGAACAACGCCGCGACCGGGATGACCTGGCCGGGCGTGGCGGGCGCCGAGATGGACCCGGCCCTCCCCTACAAGGGCCACTTCAACCTGCTGAACAAATTCAAGAAGCAGTACCCGAACGTGAAGACGCTGATCTCGGTCGGCGGCTGGGCCGAGACCGGCGGCTACTTCGGCGACGACGGCAACCGCGTGGCCTCCGGCGGCTTCTACTCGATGGCCACCAACGCCGACGGCTCCGTCAACCAGGCGGGCATCGACACCTTCGCGGACTCCTCCGTCGAGTTCATCCGCAAGTACGGGTTCAACGGCGTCGACATCGACTACGAGTACCCCACGACGATGAAGGACGCGGGCAACCCGCTGGACTGGCAGCTGTCCAACGCCCGCCGGGCCGGTCTGGTCCAGGGCTACGCGGTGCTGATGAAGTCGCTGCGCGAGAAGCTCGACCGCGCGGGCGCCGCCGACGGCAAGCACTACCTGCTGTCCGTCGCCGCCCCCTCCTCCGGCTACCTGCTGCGGGGCATGGAGACGTTCCAGATGCAGAAGTACCTGGACTACGTCAACATCATGTCCTACGACCTGCACGGCGCCTGGAACGAGTACGTCGGCCCCAACGCCTCCCTCTTCGACGACGGCAAGGACGCCGAGCTGGCGGCCGCGGGCGTCTACTCCACCTCCCAGTACGGCGGCGTCGGCTACCTGAACACCGACTGGGCATACCACTACTTCCGAGGTTCGATGCCGTCGGGCCGGATCAACATCGGCCTGCCGTACTACACCCGCGGCTTCAAGAACGTGCAGGGCGGCACCGACGGCCTGTGGGGCAAGGCCGCGGCCACCAGCTGCCCGGCGGGCGCCGGTCTGACCAAGTGCGGTGACGGCGCGGTCGGCATCGACAACCTCTGGCACGACCTGGACGCCAACGGCGTCGAGTCCCCGGCGGGCTCGAACCCGATGTGGCACGCGAAGAACCTGGAGAAGGGCGTCGTCGGCGACTACGTCACCAAGTACGGCTTCCCCGCGAACACCACGCTGACCGGCACCTACGCCCGCAAGTACGACTCCACGCTGGTGGCGCCGTGGCTGTGGAACGCGCAGAAGAAGGTCTTCCTGTCGACGGAGGACGAGCAGTCCGTCGCCGCCAAGGCCGACTACGTCGTGGACAAGGGCATCGGCGGCACGATGGTCTGGGAGCTGGCGGGCGACTACGCGTACAACGCGGCCAAGGGCCAGTACGAGATGGGCGACACCCTCACCTCCCTGATGTACGACAAGTTCAAGGCGGCCTCCCCCTACGGGGCGAAGAAGGCCGGCGGCCAGCTGCCCGCCCAGGCCGTGGACATCAAGACGGAGTTCACCGAGTTCAAGCTGGGTGACTCCAACTACCCGATCACCCCGAAGCTGAAGATCACCAACAACACGAAGAGCACCCTGCCCGGCGGCACCGAGTTCCAGTTCGACTACGGCACCTCGGCCCCGGCCAACGCCTCGGACCAGTCCGGCTTCGGCACGAAGGTGATCGCCACCGGCCACTCCGGCCCCAACGTGGGCGGCCTGAAGGGCGACTTCCAGCGGGTCTCGCTCAAGCTCCCGGCCTGGCAGACGCTGGCCCCGGGCGCCTCGGTGGACCTGGCGTTCAACTACTACCTGCCGGTGTCCACCCCCTCCAACTGGACGGTGAACATCTCCGGCACCACGTACGCCCTCGCCGGCGACCTGGCGCGCGGCACCACGGTGACGGAGCCGGGCGGCAGCCAGCCCCCGACCACCCCGCCGACCACGCCTCCCACCACGCCGCCGACCACTCCCCCGACGACGCCGCCGACCACGCCGCCGGGCGGGACCTGCGCCAACCCGGCGTACGTGGCGGGCACGATCTACAACGGCGGGACCGTCGTCTCGCACAAGGGCCACAACTGGAAGGCCCAGTGGTGGACGCAGAACGAGGAGCCCGGCACCACCGGGCAGTGGGGCGTCTGGCAGGATCTCGGCGCCTGCTGACCCCGTCCGGGTGACGTGAGCGTGAGGACCCGGTGGCCCGGCGGCCACCGGGTCCTCGCACGTCTGCGGGGTTCTCCGCGCGCCGGTGTCACGTTCCGGGACTCCGGTCTGTCCCCTGGGGGACAGACACTCCCAGGGAAGGACACCCCCACCATGAGCACCATCCTCGTCACCGGCGGCACCGGGAACCTCGGGGCCCTCGTCGTCCGCACGCTGCGGGAGCAGGGCCGGGAGGTGCGGGCGCTGAGCCGGTCCTCCGCCGAGTACCCGGTCGACCTGCGCGACGGCGCTGGGCTGGACGCGGCCATGGCGGGCGTGCGGGTGGTCGTCCACTGCGCCAGCTCCCCGCGCGGGGGCGACGAGGTGGCCGCCGGGCACCTGATCGAGGCGGCCCGGCGCGCCGGGACCGTCACCAACCTCGTCTACATCTCGATCGTCGGGGTGGACGTGGTCCCGTTCGGCTACTACCGGACCAAGCTGCGGGTGGAGCGGATGCTGGAGGGGTCCGGGCTCGGGGTCACGATCCTGCGGACCACCCAGTTCCACACCCTGGTGGCCCAGGTCGCCGGCGCCGCGGCGCGGCTCCCGCTGCCGGTGGTGCCGCTGCCCAGGGGCGTACGGGTGCAGCCCATCGCCGTCGAGGAGGTCGCGGACCGGCTCGTGGAGCTGGCGGTACCGGAGGCGGCGGGGCGGGTGGCCGACATGGGCGGGCCGGAGGTCCGGACCCTGGAGGAGTGGGGTCGGGCGTACCTCGCGGCGGTGGGCAGCCGACGGCGGGTGGTGGGGGTGCCGATGGCGGGGCGGGCGTACGCGGGGTTCCGGCGGGGCGGGATCCTTGCCCCCGACCGTGCGGTCGGCCGCGTCACCTTCGGCGAGTTCCTGGCGCGGTAGCGGTAGCGGGGGGGGGCGGGTGCGGGAGAAAGGAAGAGCACACGTCAGAACACCAGTCAACGCACTGGTAAAGTCGTT
>NZ_JBFBGN010000178.1:0-12078 GCF_040684675.1 Streptomyces sp. NPDC089915
GCCGCCACACCAGCCGGGCGGGGAGTACCCCCGCCCCGCCGGCGTCCGGGGGGAGGTTAGGCGATGCGGTCCAGGACGATCGGGTTCGCGGTGAAGGACGTGCCCGCCGGGGCGACGTCGTAGCAGCCCTCCAGGGAGGCCAGGGCGTAGTCGAACTTCTCCGGGGTGTCCGTGTGGAGGGTCATCAGCGGCTGGCCGGCCGTGACGGTGTCGCCCGGCTTGGCGTGGAGCTCGATGCCCGCGCCCGCCTGCACCGGGTCCTCCTTGCGGGCGCGGCCCGCGCCCAGGCGCCAGGCGCCGACGCCGACCGCGTACGCGTCGAGGCGGGTCAGGACGCCCGAGGCGGAGGCGGTGACCACGTGCTGCTCGCGGGCGACGGGCAGGGCCGCGTCCGGGTCGCCGCCCTGGGCGGAGATCATCCGGCGCCACACGTCCATGGCGGAGCCGTCGGCGAGGGCCTTCGCCGGGTCGGCGTCCTTGATGCCGGCGGCCGCCAGCATCTCCTGGGCGAGGGCGATGGTCAGCTCGACCACGTCGGCCGGGCCGCCGCCGGCCAGGACCTCGACGGACTCGCGGACCTCCAGCGCGTTGCCCGCGGTGAGGCCGAGCGGGGTCGACATGTCGGTGAGCAGGGCGATGGTCTTGACGCCGCTGTCGGTGCCCAGGGCCACCATGGTGGAGGCGAGCTCGCGGGCGTCCTCGATGTTCTTCATGAAGGCGCCGGAGCCGACCTTCACGTCGAGGACGAGGGAGCCGGTGCCCTCGGCGATCTTCTTCGACATGATCGAGGAGGCGATCAGCGGGATGGCCTCGACGGTGCCGGTGACGTCGCGCAGGGCGTAGAGCTTCTTGTCCGCGGGGGCCAGGCCGTCGCCGGCCGCGCAGATGACGGCGCCGGTGGTGTCGAGGACGTTCAGCATCTCCTCGTTGGAAAGCAGCGCGCGCCAGCCCGGGATGGACTCCAGCTTGTCGAGGGTGCCGCCGGTGTGGCCGAGGCCGCGGCCCGAGAGCTGCGGTACGGCCGCGCCGCAGGCGGCGACGAGCGGGGCGAGCGGGAGGGTGATCTTGTCGCCGACGCCGCCGGTGGAGTGCTTGTCGGCGGTGGGGCGGGAGAGGGAGTCGAAGTTCATCCGCTCGCCGGAGGCGATCATCGCGGCGGTCCAGCGGGCGATCTCGGTCCGGTTCATGCCGTTGAGCAGGATGGCCATCGCGAGCGACGACATCTGCTCGTCGGCGACGACCCCGCGGGTGTACGCGTCGATGACCCAGTCGATCTGCTCGGGGCTCAGCTCACCGCGGTCCCGCTTGGTCCGGATGACGGAGATGACGTCCATGAGGTGACTTCCTTCTACGCGCATAGAGATGAGGGAGGGAGGTTCAGGGGTTACAAGGATTCTCAGGTGGGGGTCGAGCCCGGCTCGAAGACGGCCGACGGCCCTCGGCCCGGCTGGGCGGAGGGCCGTCGTCACGGCTATCTGAGGTGGTCGGGCCCGAAGGCCTGCGGCAGCATCGCGCTCAGCGGCAGGATCCCGTCCGGTGTCTCCACCAGGAGCTCCGGGCCGCCGAACTCGTAGAGCAGCTGGCGGCAGCGGCCGCACGGGACGAGGATCTCGCCCTTGCCGTCCACGCACGTGAAGTGGGTGAGACGGCCGCCGCCGGTGGCCTGGAGGGAGGAGACCAGGCCGCACTCGGCGCACAGGCCGAGCCCGTAGCTCGCGTTCTCGACGTTGCAGCCGGTGATCGTCCGGCCGTCGTCGACCAGCGCGGCCACCCCGACCGGGAAGCCCGAGTACGGGGCGTACGCGCGGGTCATCGCGTCCCTGGCGGCCGTCCGCAGGGCTTCCCAGTCCACCGTGGGGGCCGGGGTCACTTGCCCTGGCCCTTGCGGTACGGCATGCCGTCCGCCTTCGGCATCCGCAGGCGCTGCGCCGACAGGGCGAGCACGAGCAGCGTCGTGACGTACGGGGCGGCGTCCACGAACTGGCTGGGCACCTGGTCGGTGAGCGCGTACCAGACGAAGAGCCCGGCGGCGCAGACCGCGGCGATGCCGGCCTGGAGGTACTTCTTCTTGTACAGCTGCCAGGCGACGGCGAGGACGAGCAGGATCGCGATGAGCAGGAGCATCGCGTGCACGTTCTCGGCACCGCCGCGCAGGCGGAGGCTGTAGGTGAAGCCGAAGAGGCCCGAGCCCAGCGCCATGCCGCCCGGCATCCAGTTGCCGAAGATCATCGCGGCGAGACCGATGTAGCCGCGGCCGCCGGTCTGGCCCTCCTGGTAGATGCCGGTGGAGACGATCGCGAGGAACGCGCCGCCGAGGCCGGCCATGCCACCGGAGATGATCACGGCGATGTACTTGTACTTGTAGACGTTGACGCCGAGGGACTCGGCGGCGACGGGGTTCTCACCGCAGGAGCGCAGGCGCAGGCCGAAGGCGGTGCGCCACAGCACCCACCAGGTGACCGGGACCAGCAGCACGGCGACGACGGTCAGCAGCGAGAGGTTGGTGACCAGGCCGCCGAGGGCGCCGGCGGCGTCCGAGATGAGGAACCAGTGCTTGCCCTGGAGCGTCGCCAGCCAGTCCGAGAGCCCTGGGATCGTGATCTCGGTGATCGGGTCGATGCGCGGGGACTGCTTGGAGGAGCCGCCCGGGGTCTTGTCGAAGGTGAAGTTCGACAGGTACTGGGTGAAGCCGACGGCCAGGATGTTGATCGCCACACCGGAGACGATGTGGTTCACGTTGAAGGTCACGGTGATGATCGCGTGCAGCAGGCCGCCGATCGCGCCGCCGACGATGCCGAGGACGACACCGGTCCACGGGCCCCACTGGTAGCCGGCCCAGGCGCCGAACCAGGTGCCGAGGATCATCATGCCTTCGAGGCCGATGTTGACCACGCCCGCGCGCTCGGCCCACAGGCCGCCGAGGCCCGCGAGGGCGATCGGCACGGCGAGCTGGAGGGCGCCGGAGAACTGGCCGACGGAGGTCAGGTCGTTGGCGCCGGAGATCAGGCGGACGACCGAGACCAGCGCGAGGCCGGCCGCGATGATCAGCAGGATCCAGGGCAGGGTGAGCTTGCGGCGTCCGCCGCCCTTCTGGGGCGCGGCGCTCGTCGCGGAAACGGTGCTGGTGCTCACGCCGCGACCTCCTTGTTGTCGGTCTTGAGGGCATGGCCGGCGGCCAGCTCTTCGCCGACCTTCTGCTGCTGGCGGCGGATGCCGTAGCGGCGGACGAGCTCGTAGCTGACGACGACCGCGATCACGATCAGGCCCTGCATGATCGTGCCGATCTCCTTGGCGTAGCCCTCGGTGTCGAGACCGGCGGACGCCTTGTCGATGAAGGCGATCAGGAAGGCCGAGAAGAAGATGCCGATCGGGTTGTTGCGGCCGAGCAGAGCGACGGTGATGCCGGTGAAGCCGACACCCAGGGGGAAGGACAGGTTGTACGTGTGCGACTCGCCGAGCAGCAGCGGCATGCCGGTCAGACCGGCGACGGCGCCCGAGATGAGCATCGCCGTCATGATCATCTTCTTGGGCTCGACGCCGGAGGCCTGCGCGGCGGACTCGCTGGCGCCGGAGGCGCGCAGGTCGAAGCCGAAGCGGGTCCGGTTGAGGACGAACCAGTAGACGACACCGAGGGCGAACGCCACGAAGGTGAAGCCGTAGATGTCGCCGCCGGGCAGGGACACCGCCGGGAACCAGCCGGACTCCGGGATGTCACCGGTGGTCAGGTCGTTGGAGCCGGGGGGCTGCACGCCGAGGTTCTTCGGCAGGATCAGCCAGGCGATCACGGAGGTGGCGATGGCGTTGAGCATGATCGTGGAGACGACCTCGCTCACCCCGCGCCGGGCCTTGAGGATGCCCGCGATGCCGGACCAGAAGGCACCCGTCGCCATGGCGACGAGCACGATCAGCAGGATGTGCAGCGGGGCGGGCAGCGAGACCGCCGTGCCGACCACGGCCGAGATCATCGCCGCGAGGCGGTACTGGCCGTCGACGCCGATGTTGAAGAGGTTCATCCGGAAGCCGATGGCCACGGCCAGGGCCGCCAGGAAGTAGATCCCCGCCTGGTTGATGATCAGGACCTGGATGTCCTCGTAGCCCGCCTGCTCGATCATGATCCGCAGCGGGTCGATCGGGTCCACGCCCGAGGCGGCCAGCACGAGCATGGTCAGCACGAGGGCGCTGACCAGCGCGAGCACCGGTCCGGCGGCTGCCAGGAGCAGCCGGTCCTTGTCGAATTTCTTCATCGGGCCTCGTCCTCCGTGGTGTCGCCGTCGACCCCGGCGGAGTGGTCGTCATGGGCTTCGAGGTGGCCGCTGGCCGCGCCGGTCATGGCGGTGCCGAGCTCCTCGGGGGTGATGGTCGCCGGGTCGGCGTCGGCGACCAGACGGCCGCGGTAGATGACCCGGAGGGTGTCGGACAGGCCGATCAGCTCGTCCAGGTCGGCGGAGATCAGGAGCACGGCCAGGCCCTCGCGGCGGGCCTCGCGGATGGCGTCCCAGATCTGCGCCTGCGCGCCGACGTCCACACCGCGGGTGGGGTGGGCGGCGATCAGGAACTTGGGGTCGTGGCTCATCTCGCGGCCGACGATCAGCTTCTGCTGGTTGCCGCCGGAGAGGGAGGCCGCGGTGACGTCGATGCCGGGCGTGCGGACGTCGTACTCGCGCACGATCCGCTCGGTGTCCTTGCGGGCGGCCTTCGGGTCGAGGATGCCGCCCTTGGAGTTCGGCTTCTCGGTGACGTGGCCGAGGATGCGGTTCTCCCAGAGGGGGGCGTCCAGCAGCAGGCCGTGCCGGTGGCGGTCCTCGGGGATGTAGCCGATGCCGCCCTCGCGGCGCTTGCGGGTGGGGAGGGCGGAGATGTCCTTCCCGTCCAGCGTGATGGTGCCGCCGTCCGGGCTGACCATGCCCATGAGGGCCTCGATCAGCTCGGTCTGGCCGTTGCCCTCGACGCCGGCGAGGCCGAGGACCTCGCCCTTGTGGATGGTGAGGTCGATGCCGGCGAGCACCTCGCGCACGACGCCGTCCGGGTCGGTCGCGCCGAGGCGCAGACCGGCGACCTGGAGCATCGGGGTGGTGGTCACCGTGGACTCGCGGGTCTCCGGCGAGGGCAGCTCGGTGCCGACCATCAGCTCGGCGAGCTGCTTGGTCGTGGCCGTCTTCGGGTCGGCGGTGCCGACCGTGGTGCCGCGGCGGATGACGGTGATGTCGTCGGCGACCTTCAGCACCTCGCCCAGCTTGTGCGAGATGAAGATGACGGTCAGGCCCTCGGCCTTGAGCTCGCGCAGGTTGTCGAAGAGGGCGTCCACCTCCTGCGGCACGAGCACGGCGGTGGGCTCGTCGAGGATGAGGGTCTTGGCGCCGCGGTAGAGGACCTTGAGGATCTCCACGCGCTGGCGGTCGGCGACGCCGAGGTCTTCCACGAGGGCGTCGGGACGCACGCCGAGGCCGTACGCGTCCGAGATCTCCATGATCTTCTTGCGGGCCTTGCCGCCGATGCCGTAGAGCTTCTCGCCGCCGAGGACGACGTTCTCCAGCACGGTGAGGTTGTCGGCCAGCATGAAGTGCTGGTGGACCATGCCGATGCCGCGGGCGATGGCCTCGCCCGGGTTGTTGAAGGAGACCTGCTCCCCGTCGATCGCGATGGTGCCCTCGTCCGGCTTCTGCATGCCGTAGAGGATCTTCATCAGGGTCGACTTGCCGGCACCGTTCTCACCGATGAGGGCGTGGACCGTGCCCTTGCGGACGGAGATGGCGATGTCCTTGTTGGCGACGACGCCGGGGAAACGCTTGGTGATGCCGTGCAGTTCTACGGCGAGAGGGGGGCTGGACGCGTTGATGACGCACTCTCCTTGGCGCGGAAGGAGCCGGATTTGAGCCAAGTGGCAGGAGGACAGGGCGGGGATCGGCCGGGCGGGTGGGCGGGAGAGGGACGGTATCGCGTCCACGATGCCTCTACGCGCGTAGCACTGTCGGAAGTGAAAACTTGCGGCCAACTGGCCACAAGTTCGCACGGACTGGGGGCGAATACGCGGCTCGGGGTCCGGGAGCGGGTTGACCGCTTCCGGACCCCGGAGACCACGACTCACGTGTCAGACAGGGGCCTTACGGCGTGGTCTTGACGGTGATCTTCTTGGCGATGATGTCGGCCTTGGCCTTCTCCACCGCGGCGATGACGTCGGCCATCGACTTGTACTGCGGGTTCGAGTCGGCCAGGCCGACACCGTTCTTGTCCAGGCCGTAGCGGACCTCGCCGGACTCCGGCTTGCCGTCCTTGACCGACTTGATCAGGTTGTAGACCGCGTCGGAGACGTCCTTGGTGACCGAGGTCAGGATGTGGTCCTTGTACTTCGACAGACCGGCCTGGTTGTACTGGTCGGAGTCGACGCCGATGGCCCACTTGCCCGCGGTGGAGGCGGCCTCGATGGCGCCCGAGCCCGCGAGGCCGGCGGCCGCGTAGACCACGTCGGCGCCGCCGTCGAGCTGGCCCTTGGCGGCGGCCTTGCCGAGGTCGGGCTTGGCGAAGCCCGAGAAGTCCGGCGGCTGGGTCAGGTAGGCCGACAGCACCTTGGCGTTCGGGTTGGTGTCCTTGACGCCCTGGGTGAAGCCCGCCTCGAACTTCTTGATCAGCGGGACCTCGACGCCGCCGATGAAGCCGACGGTGCCGGACTTCGACGCCTTGGCGGCGGCGACGCCGGCCAGGTAGGAGCCCTGCTCCTCGTTGAAGACCAGGTTGGCGATGTTCTTGTCGGTCACCGAGGTGTCGTCGATGATGCCGAACGTGGTGTTCGGGAACTTCGCGGCGACCTTCTTGATGGCCGGGGCGTAGGAGAAGCCGACGCCGATGACCGGGTTGTTGCCCTTGCGCGCCAGCTCGGTGAGGCGCTGGACCTTGTCGGCCTCGCTCTCGCCCTCGGTCGGCTCGGCCTCGGCGGTCTTGACCTTGAGGTCCTTCGCAGCCTTCTCCAGGCCCGCGTAGGCGGCGTCGTTGAACGACTGGTCGCCACGGCCGCCGACGTCGTACGCGATGGCGGCGCTGGCGCTCTTCGACTCCGAGGAGGACGAGGAGGACGAGGCGTCCGAGGACTTCTTTCCGCCACAGGCGGTGGCCGAGAGGGCCAGCGCCGCGGACGCGATGCCCACGGTGGCGATCCTGGTGATCCGGCGCAAGGGGAGGCTCCTTCAAAACCTGACCGAAGCGCCACGACCGGCGCTGGTTTCGCGGCGATCGTAACGCGCGTAGATGTCAGTTAAAGGCCCGTTCATGAGTCGTTATCGGATCGTCGCGAACCGGACAGTGACCGATTGGTAACCGCGGGAGCGTCCAGCCCTTGTGTACCAAGGGCTGGACAGGTCCGACAGAGGGCGCGCGGATGTTGTACGGAGATTTACTTGATTTTTTACGAGGAGGGCCTTGTGCGGCGCCCGTCGAGCAGGGCGGCGGCCGTGAAGAACTCCACGCCGAACCCGATCGCGTCCTCGTCGACGTCGAAATCTCCCCGGTGCAGGTCGCGCTTGGCGGTGTCGCCGGGCTTGCGGACGCCGAGGCGGGCCATGGCGCCCGGGACGTGCTCCAGGTACCAGGAGAAGTCCTCGCCGCCGAGGCTCTGCTCGGTGTCCTCGACGGACTCGGCGCCGCACCGGGCCGCCATGGCCTCCCGGAGCAGTTCGGTGACCACCGGGTCGTTCACCACGGGCGGCACCCCGCGCACGTGGTTGATCTCGAACTTGGCGCCGTGCATCGTCGCGACCTCGTCGATGGCCGCGTGGATCATGTCCGGGGCCTCGTACCAGGCGTTCAGGTCCAGGCAGCGGATGGTGCCGGAGAGCTCCGCGTGCATCGGGATGACGTTGCAGGCGTGACCGGCCTCGATCCGGCCCCAGGTGACCGACATGCCCGAGCGGGCGTCCATCCGGCGGGCCAGCAGGGCCGGCACGTCCAGGGCGACCCGGGCGGCGGCCGTGACCATGTCGGTGGTCAGGTGCGGGCGGGCGGTGTGGCCGCCGGGGCCCGACAGGGTGACCTCCAGCCGGTCGCACGCCGAGGTGATCGGGCCGGGCCGCAGCCCGATCCGGCCGGCGTCCACGCGCGGGTCGCAGTGCACCGCGATGATCCGGCCGACGCCCTCCAGCACCCCGGATTCGAGGGCCTCGGTGGCTCCGCCCGGCAGCACCTCCTCGGCGGGCTGGAACAGCAGCCGCACCGGGCGCGGCAGCAGGCCCTGGCGGTCGAGTTCGGCGAGCACCAGGCCGGCGCCGAGGACCACGGAGGTGTGCACGTCGTGGCCGCAGGCGTGGGCGCGGTCCGGGACGGTCGAGCGGTACGGGACGTGCGTCTTGGCGTCCGGGATGGGCAGGGCGTCGATGTCCGCGCGCAGGGCCAGCATCGGCCGGCCCCGGTCCCAGGTGCCGACGTCACAGACGAGGCCGGTGCCGGACTTCAGGACCCGTGGTCGCAGGCCCGCCTTCTCCAGCCGCGCCTTGATCGCCGCCGTGGTGCGGAACTCCTGGTGTCCTAGTTCGGGGTGCATGTGCAAGTCGCGGCGGAAGGCGATCAGTTCGGCACGCAGGTGATCCGGAAGCTTGCCGGGCAGCTCGGGCCGGTCGGGCTTGCCGGGCAGGGCGGGCAGGGACTCGCGGGACATCAACTGGTTCACCCGTTTAAGGGTAGGCGCACGGATGGGCCAACTGTCTGGAGATCACCGGAAATTCATGCCGTTAGGGGAAAGAAAAGCGGCCTCTGGACGCATGACCGGATGCACGCGGGGGTAAACTCGCGCGCTCATCCGGCCGCGGGGGCCGCCCCGAGGGGGAGTCTGCGCACATCACGGGCGGTGTCGGTGACCCCCGCGAGGAAGCCGCGGGCCCTGGGCGAGGCGGTGGCGGTGAGCCAGGCGGGGTCGACCTCGCACACGGCGACCGTCACGCCGGTGCCGGTGAGCGCGTACGGCAGCGTGTGGACGACCGTGGACGGAAAGCTGACGACGGTACGGCCGATCGGGCCCCGCCGGGCGATCAGCTCCAGCGGCAGGTCCGGCCGTACGATCTCCAGCCCGGTCGCCTCGCTCAGCGCGCGCAGCTTCTCCGGCGTCTCCCGGCGGTGCGCGAAGTAGCGGGTCACGCCGTGCTCCCGGGCCAGCGCGCGGACGGCGTCCAGGTAGCGGAAGGGGTCGACCACCCCGGTCTCCACCAGGGAGGTGCCGACCAGGTCGGTGCCCTTGGTGAGCCGGGGCGGGCCGAAGCGGGACCGGGTCCAGGCGAAGTCGTTGACCCGCAGCCGGGCCCCGGGCGGCGGGGTGACGGGCATCGAGGTGAACAGTTCGACGGTGCGCCCGTCGCGCGGGGTCAGCCGGCGGCGCGCGGTGCCCGACACCGGGGCGTAGACGAGCTCCCGCACCCGGGCCGCGGCCCCGCCGCCGGTGCGGTGCCAGCGGCGCAGCCGTTCGCCGCGGCCGAGCTGTGCGACGAACTCCATGGTGGCGGTGCCGTCGTCCACGACGACCAGCTCGGCGGCGCGGGCCGGGACCAGCAGCAGCTGGAGGAAGCGGGAGAAGGGGTCGCCGACCACGATCCGCCGCGCCCGGCGCACGGCGGGGGCGAGGGCGGCCAGGGCCCCGGCCGGGGACCCGGAGCCGCCCCGGGCCTCCTGCCAGTGGACGGTGTGCCCCTCGCCCCGGGCGATCCCGGCGACCCGGCGCAGCTGGCCCCGTGACATGGGGTCGGTGGGGGGCAGGACGACGATGCGCAGCCCGTCGGCGGCGGCGGCCGGGCGGGGGCCGGTCCGGTTCCGGCCGGGGGCGGGGCCGGGCTGGCTGGGGACGGCGGGCAGCAGCGGGCCGCCGTCCCCGCGCCGGGTGTGGGCCCACTCCAGCACGTTGAGGAGCTGGACCGGGCTCTCCACGAGGGCCAGGGTGGGGGCTGAGGGCGTCACGACGTACTCCGCTCTGGGGAGGAGGGTCGGGGGGGGAGGGCCGGAGGGGGAAGGGCCCTGGGGGGAGGGCCCCGGGGGGGGAGGGTCAGGAGGCGGCGGGGGCGGGCGCGGGGGCCGGGAGGGTGCCCTGGACGCGGCGGAGCTTGCGCATGGGGGCGAGCTCGGAGTCGTAGACCTTCTTGACTCCGTCGCCGAGGGCGGTCTCGATGGTGCGGATGTCGCGCACGAGGCGGGTGAGGCCGCCGGGCTCGACGGAGGCGGCCTGGTCGGAGCCCCACATGGCGCGGTCGAGGGTGATGTGCCGTTCGACGAAGACGGCGCCGAGGGCGACGGCGGCCAGGGTGGTCTGCAGGCCGGTCTCGTGCCCCGAGTAGCCGACGGGGACGTTCGGGTACTCCTCCTGGAGGGTGTTGATCACCCGCAGGTTGAGCTCCTCGGCCTTGGCCGGGTACGTCGAAGTGGCGTGGCACAGGAGGATGTTGTCGCTGCCGAGCACCTCGACGGCGTGCCGGATCTGCTTCGGGGTGGACATGCCGGTGGAGAGGACGACGGTCCGGCCCGTGGCGCGCAGGGCGCGCAGCAGTTCGTCGTCGGTGAGGCAGGCGGAGGCCGCCTTGTGGGCGGGCGGGTCGAACTTCTCCAGGAAGGCGACGGCCTCGGTGTCCCAGGGGGAGGCGAACCAGTCGATGCCGCGCTTGGCGCAGTGCTCGTCGATGGCGAGGTAGTCGGCCTCGCCGAACTCGACGCGGTGGCGGTAGTCGATGTAGGTCATCCGGCCCCAGGGGGTGTCGCGTTCGACGTCCCACTGGTCGCGGGGGGTGCAGAGCTCGGGGGTGCGCTTCTGGAACTTGACGGCGTCGCAGCCGGCTTCGGCGGCGGCGTCGATCAGGGCGAAGGCGGTGCCGAGGTCGCCGTTGTGGTTGATGCCGATCTCGCCGACGACGTAGACGGGGCGGCCGGGGCCGGCGATGCGGGTGCCGAGGGTGCGGAGGCGGGGGTTGAGGGGGGCGACGGTCATGGCGTCGGGTGTCCTTCGCGGGGGTGTCGGGGGTGTGAGCGGTGTCGGGGGTGTGAGCGGTGCGGGAGGGGGATCGAGGAGGGGCTCGGGAGCCGGGTCGAGGAGGGGGGCGAGGAGGCGGGCGCGGGCGAGGTCGTGCGGGTCGTCGACCTCCAGGACCCGCGCCGGGTCCGCGGGGACGGGCAGGACCCGCCCGAAGAAGCGGTGCCGCGCGGCGCGCAGGCCGGCCGCGGTCATGGCGTAGGCGGCGCCGGTCTCCAGCAGTTCCCCGGGGCGGTCCTGGCGGCGGGGGCGGTACGCGGGGACGTGGTTGACCCCGGTCCCGGAGCCGTCGGGGCCGCGCCGCCAGAGGAAGCCGTGGAAGGGGGCGGCGGTCAGGGCGGAGTCGGCGGCGCCGGAGGCCACGGCCGAGGCGACGGACTCCACGTCGGAGGGGGTCAGGAAGGGGCTGGTGCACTGGACCAGGAGGACCACGTCCACCGTGAGGGAGTGCCCGCCCCGTGCGTCGCCGGCCTCGAAGGCGTCCAGGGCGTGCAGGACGGCGGCCTCGCTGCTCGCGGTGTCCCCGGAGAGGGCGGCGGGGCGCGCGATGACGTGGGCGCCGGCCGCGCGGGCCGCGGCGGCGACGGCCTCGGAGTCGGTGGAGACGACCACGTCGGTGACGGTGGGCGCGGCCAGGCAGGCCCGCACGGCACGTGCGACGAGCGGACTCCCGCCGACCCGCGCGGTGTTCTTCCCGGGCACCCCCTTGGACCCGCCCCGGGCGGGAATGACCGCGAGGACCCTGGGGGCCGCTCGCGGCGGGACGAGGCCCGGGACGGCACCCGCGACCGGGGCGGCGCCCAGGGCCGGGACGACGCCCGAGACGTCACCCGCCACCGGGGCTCCACCCAGGGCCGGGACGGCACCGGTGACCGGGGCGGCACTCGGGACGGTCCCCGGGGCAGGGACCGGCACCTGGGCGGGGGCCGGCACCTGGGCGGGGGCCGAGCCGGGCGCCGGGACGGCACTCGCGACCGGGGCTGCGCCCGGGGCCGGGGCGGCACTCAGGGCGGCCCCCGG
Source organism: Streptomyces sp. NPDC089915 (assembly GCF_040684675.1). NCBI lineage: Bacteria > Bacillati > Actinomycetota > Actinomycetes > Kitasatosporales > Streptomycetaceae > Streptomyces > Streptomyces sp. NPDC089915. The sequence goes on from NZ_JBFBGN010000178.1 coordinate 12,008, forward strand.
GGCGGGGGTCGGCGCCGGGGTGGTGTGGGGGCGGGCGGTCACAGTTCGCCCAGGCGGCGGATGGCCGGGGC
>NZ_JBFBGN010000179.1:0-12047 GCF_040684675.1 Streptomyces sp. NPDC089915
GACGAGGAGCCCGTCGGGCCGGCGCTCCAGCCGCTGGGTGGTTGTCCGGAGTGTCGTCCATCTTCCGAGTGTGGGGCGGCGGTCGGGGGCGGGGCGAACCAGGCCACCTCCAGGAGTTCCCCGTCGGCCGGGCGGGCCTCGCCGCCGGTGGCCCGGCAGCGGAAGGTGATGTCCTGGTACTGGCAGACGTCGCCGTTCGCGTAGGTGACGGGTTCGAGCATCTGGACGAGGACGACCCGCTCGGGGACGCACCGCACCGCCGTCTCCTCGTACACCTCGCGCACGGCCGTCTCGGCGGGCTGCTCGCCGGGCTCGGCGATCCCGCCGACGACCGACCACCGGCCGGTGTCGGCGCGGCGCCCGAGCAGCACCCGGCCCTCGTCGTCGAAGACGACGGCGGTGACGCCGGGCAGCAGGAGCAGCAGGTGGCCGGCGCCGGCCGCCCGGATCTCGCGGATGAACTCGGGGGTGCTCATGCGCCGACCCTACGGGTTGGCGCGGCGGGCGCGGATCCTGCGGACGAGGAGGCCGGCGAGGCCGCCGGCGGCGACGAGGACCAGCGCGTACTCGGGCAGCGGGCCCAGCCGGGTGGCCGGGGTCTCGGTGGAGCGCAGCGGGATCTCGTCGACGAGGGCGTCGGCGGTGAACATCTTCGTCTGCTTGACCACCGTGCCGTCGGGCCGGATGACCGCGCTGACGCCGCTGGTGACGGGGACGAGGACGCTGCGGCTGTGCTCGACCGCGCGGATCCGGTCCATGGCCAGCTGCTGGTAGGTCATCTCGGTCCGGCCGAAGGTGGCGTTGTTGCTGGGGACGGCGATGACCTGGGCACCGGCCCGGACGGTGGAGCGCACGGCGTCGTCGAAGGCGGCCTCGTAGCAGGTGACCATGCCGACGCCGGTGCCGGCCATGTCGAAGACGCCGGGCTCCTTGCCGGGGCCGAAGTCGCGGCGGACCCGGTCCACGTCGGAGCTGAAGAGCCGGACGAAGGAGCGCATCGGGATGCGCTCGCCGAAGGGCTGGATCTTGCGCTTGTCGTAGGTGGCGACGGGGCCCTTCGCCGGGTCCCACAGGATCATCGTGTTGCGCAGCGGGCCGGTCTCGGGGGCGAGGACCGAGCCGATGGCGGTGGGCACGCCGATGGCCTTGACGGCGTTGTCGATGACGGCGTGGGCGTCGGGCTGGCTGAACGGGTCGATGTCGGAGGAGTTCTCCGGCCACACGACGAAGTCGGGCTTGGGGACCCGGCCGGCCCTGACGTCCTCGGCGAGCTGGATGGTGCGGTTGGCGTGGTTGTCGAGGACCTGGCGCCGCTGGGCGTTGAAGTCGAAGCCGGCGCGGGGCACGTTGCCCTGGATGACGGCGGCGACGGCGGTCCCGTCCTCGGCGGCGTCGGAGACCAGCGGACGGGCGGCGAGGGCCGCGCCGACGGGGGCGGCGACGGTGAGGGCGGCGAGGGCGGCGGCCGTGCGGGTCGGCTGGCGGCGGGCGGTGCGCGCGGCCGCGTACAGGCCGAATCCGCACAGGGCGACGGCGAAGGACAGCAGCGGGGTCCCGCCGACGGCGGCCAGCGGTACGAAGATCCCGTCGGCCTGCCCGTAGGCGAGCCGGCCCCAGGAGAACCCGCCGAAGGGGGCGCGGGCGCGCAGGGCCTCGACGGCGACCCACACGGCGGCCGACCACACGGGGGCCGCGGGCAGCCGGCTGACGAGGGCGATGCCCAGGCCGGCGAGGCCGATGAGGAGGGACTCCAGGGTGACGAGGGCCAGCCACGGCACCGGGCCGACGCCCTCGCTGGTCCACACGAGCAGCGGCAGCAGGTAGCCGAGGCCGAAGAGGAAGCCGAGCCCGAAACCGGCGCGGGCGCGGCGGCCGCGCAGGCAGCCGGCCAGCAGGGCGAGCGCGAAGGGGGCCAGCCACCACAGGGGGCGGGGCGGGAAGCTGAGGTAGAGCAGCGCTCCGGCGAGGGCGGCCAGGGCGGGGCGGGCCAGGCGGGCGGCCCAGCGCTTCCCGGCGGACGGGGAGGCCCCGGCGGCGGCCGCGCCCGTGGTGTCCGCGACGGCTGGTCCGGCGGGCTGCGAGGGCTCGCTCTCGGCGGCCCGGGTGACACTGCTGCTCATCTGGCGGAGTGTACGTGGCCGCACCCCATGGGCCGGTAAGGCCGCAGCCCGCTTCCGGTTCCGGTTCCGCTTGCGGCTCGCTCGCGGCTCCCGCTCCGGCTCCCGCTCCGGCTCAGCGGGCGAGGGAGCGCAGGTGGGTGCGGATGACGCGGACGGCGTTCTCGGCGTCGTCGACGGTGACCGTGAACAGCTTCCCGTCGCCGAGCCGCAGCTCCACGCCCTCCCCGCGCCGGACGATCACCGCGGTGCCCTTCTCGGGCCGCCAGCGGTATCCCCAGCCGCCCCACTGCTGCGGGGTGACCCGGGGGAGGAACTCGGCGGCGGTGACCTCCGCGAGCCGGATCTTGCGGCGCGGCAGCCCGATGTGGCCGCAGCGGACCTCCATGGCCTCGGCGTCGACGGTGACGGCGACGTACACGAAGGCGAGGGTGCCGTAGAGGATCAGCAGCCCGGCGGCGAGGCAGCCGATCACGGACATCAGCAGCGGAACGTATCCGGAGGCCCAGGAGTTGTCGACGGCCAGCTCGACACCGAGCGCGAGGCAGGCCGCGCCGGCGGCGGCGAGGAGCCACTGCGCGCGGTTGGAGGCCCGGCCCGTCCAGAGGGGACCCGGGGGGTGACCCGTCATGAGCAGCAGCGTACCCACGTTCCGCATGACCGCCACCGCCTCTGCGCCACTCGGCGCATCCCGCTCCCGGGGCCGGCCGGCCCCGGCCCTCCGCGGTGCGCGCCTGCCCGCCCTTGACCTCGATCAAACTTGAGGTTCTACGGTCGGCCCCATGACGCAGCAGACGCATGACGCGACGAACGGTCCGACGATCCCCGAGCGCTACCGGACGGCGGTGGTGCCGCACATCGCGGTGGCCGACGCGGCGGCCGCCCTCTCCTTCTACGCCCGGGCCTTCGGCGCCGTCGAGGAGGTCCGGCTCGACGCCCCGGACGGCACGGTGCTGCACGCCGAGATCCGGATCGGCGGGGCGGTCCTGATGCTCGGCGACACCGCCCCCGGCAGCCCTTTCTCCTCCCCCGCCACGCTCGGCGGGACCTCGGCCGCCCTGCACGTGTACGTCCCCGACGTGGACGCGCTGGCGCGGACCGCCGTGGCGGCCGGCGCGGAACTGGTCGAGGAGCCGGCCGACCGGTTCCACGGCGACCGCACCGCCGTGCTGCGGGACCCGTCGGGCCATCTGTGGGTGTTCCTCACGCACCTGGAGGACCTGTCCGGGGAGGAGCTGGAGGCCCGGCTCGCGGGAGCGGTGTAGGGAGACCCCGGCCGGGCGGGGCCCTCAGCCCGGCAGCAGCCCGGCCAGGGCGTCGCGCAGGGCGGGGCGGCGGCCGGTGACGAACCGGTGCAGGGTCCGGGAGGCGAGGGCCACGCGCTGCGCGCTGCGGCGCCGCTCGGCGTCGTAGGCGCGCAGGGCCGCGGGCAGCCCGGCCGGGCCGCCGCGGGCGGCGACGGCCCGGGTGAGGGCCTCGGCGTCGAGGAGGGCGGTGCAGGCGCCCTGTCCGAGGTTGGGGGTCATGGCGTGGGCGGCGTCGCCCACGAGCGCGATCCGGCCGCCCGCCGTGAAGGCCGGGAGGGCGGGGTGGAGGTGGCGCATCTCGTAGCGGATCCAGGAGGCCGGGTCGGTCTCGGCGAGGACGCGCGGGACGGGGTCGTGCCAGCCCGCGAAGGCGGCCCGGACCTCGCCGGCGGTGGTGGCCTCGGGGACGGCGGCGTACCAGTTGGTGCGGCCGGGCTCGACGGGGGTCATGCCGAAGAAGCGGCCGTCGCCCCAGGTCTCGCCGTAGACGCCCGTCTCGAAGTCCGCGATGCCGATCCAGGCGACGGTGCCGATGGCGCGCACGCCGCTGCGGGAGCCGAAGTGGGCGGTGCGGACGGTGCTGTTGATGCCGTCGGCCCCGACGACGAGGTTGGCGGCCGCCGCACGCGGGTCGGTGGACGGGTCGGTGAGCGGCCGCCCGTAGGCGACGTCCGCGCCGCCGAGCCGGTCGAGTTCGGCGAGCAGGGCGTCGAGCAGGTGGGGGCGGGATATGAGCAGTTCGGGGCGGCCCGCCTTGCGCTCGACGCGTTCGAGGGGCAGGGCGGCGAGCACCCTGCCGTCCGGGCGGCGGATCCGGGCGTGGCGGTAGGGCACCGCCCGCGCCCGGAGGGCGTCGCCGAGGCCGAGCCGGTCGAGGGCGGCCTGGGCGGTGGGGTGGATCGCGAAGGCGGTGCCGTAGTGCTCGGGGGCGGTGCGGCGTTCCAGGAGCCGTACGGTCCAGCCCGCGCGGCGCAGCCCGATCGCGGTGGCGAGCCCGCCGACGCCCGCACCCGCCACCAGGGCGGTGCCGTTCGTCCCACTGCTCATGACATGTCCTCCGGTTCGCCGAACGCACGGGATCACACCAGGGGCCCACGCCGCGCGCACATAACCACCACGGCCGTGGTACCTCGTCTGTGGTACCACGGCCGTGGTTAAGCTGGCAACGTGAACCAGGAACGCAGGGACCGGCTGAGCGACGCCGCCGTGGCCGTACTGGCGGAGGCGGGCGGGCGGGGTCTGACGCACCGGGCCGTCGACGCCGCCGCCGACGTGCCGCCGGGCACCGCCAAGAACTACTTCCCGACCCGCGACGCGCTCCTGCGGGCCGTGGCCGAGCGCTGCCTGGAGCGGTACCGGGCGCTCGCCGGCGCCCTGGCGGCGGCCGGGCCGGGCCCGTCGGACCGGGCGGGACTGGCGGCCCTGCTGGCCGGGCTCCTGCGGGACGTGGCCGGGCCGGGCCGGGCGCGCATGCTGGCCTACCTGGAGCTCCAGGCCGAGGCGGGCCGCCGGCCCTGGCTGGCCGGCCTGCTGGACCCGATCGGCGCGTCCGACTTCGCCCTGTACGGCGCCCTCCTGGCCGGCGCCGGCCTCCCGGCGGACCCGGCCCGCACCCGCGCCCTGACCCTCGCCCTCCACGGGGCGATCCCCCACCTCCTGGCCGCCTCCCCGGCGACCCTCAAGGCGGCGGGCCTGACCGACCTGGACGGGTTCGCCGACGCGTTGCTGGCCCACGTGTGCGGCGAGGTGCCGGACGGGGCCGCAACGGATGGCCGTCCTGGGGGTACCGGGCTCTGACCCGGGCGATCCCGGAGAGGGGTCCGGGCTACCGCCCTACCGCCCCACCCCGGCACCCTGTCCCGAGCCCGCCAGCAGGCGGCCCTCCGCGTAGCCGAGGGCGGCGGCGGGGAGCGCGGACGGGCGGCCGCTGTGGAGGACCGTCAGGGTGCCCGTGCGGGGCAGTTCCGGTGCGGGTTCGGCGCCGATCCGGCGCAGGGCCTGTACGGCGACGGCCTCGGCGGAGCCGTGGAACCGCAGCCGCGCTCCGCCGGTGCGGGCGGCCAGGGCCGTGCGGATGGCCTCCTCGACGAGTTCGTAGTGCGTGCAGCCGAGGACCACGTCCGTGACGTCGGCCGGGGTCAGCTCCGCGGCGGCGGCGACCGTGCGCGCGATGGCCTCCTCGTCGCCGTGCTCGACCGCGTCGGCGAGGCCGGGGCAGGGCACCTCGGTGACCCGGGCCCCGGCGGCGAAGTCGCGGATCAGGCCGCGCTGGTACGGGCTGCCGGTGGTGGCGGGGGTGGCCCAGATCGCCACCCGCCCGCCGGCCGCCGCGGCGGGCTTGATCGCCGGGACGGTGCCGATGACGGGGATCCCGGGCTCCAGGTCGGCCCGCAGGGTGGCCAGGGAGTGCACGGAGGCGGTGTTGCAGGCCACGATCAGGGCGTCGGGCCGCAGCTCCGCGGCGGCGCGGGCGACGGCGCGGGCCCGCTCGGTGAGGTCGGCGGGGGTGCGGGGGCCCCAGGGCATCCCGTCGGGGTCGGAGGACAGCAGCAGATCGGCGTCGGGCCGCAGCCGACGCGTCGCGGCGGCCGCAGCGAGGAGGCCGATTCCCGAGTCCATGAGCGCGATCTTCACCGGGTCACCCTAGTCGACGCCCCCGCCCACCGCCCGAACTCCACCGCCGCAAAGAGCGGCAATACGTAACAAACGGGGCGCGCATTGGCCGGTCCCGGCCCCGTCGCCCGCCCGATGCCCGCGCCACCCCGCGTCCACACCCTCCCGCGTCCACGCGACCCCGCGTCCGCGCCACCCCGCACCCGCGCCACCCGCGCCCTCCCGCGTCCGCGCCACGTTCACCCCGCCGCCCCGCGTCCGCGCCGCGTTCACCCCGCCGCCCCGCGTCCGCGCCGCGCCGCTCGGCCCGGACGCGGGACACGCCCCGGCCGGGTCGGCGACACTGCCGCCATGGGCCTCCTCATCGCCGCCTACGCCTCCCTCGCCGCCTGGCTCTGGCTCACCCTCGCCCAGGGCATGTTCTGGCGCACCGACGTCCGCCTCCCCCCGCGCACCGCCCCCGCCCGCTGGCCGTCCGTCGCCGTCGTGGTCCCGGCCAGGGACGAGGCCGAGGTGCTGCCCCGCAGCCTGCCCTCCCTGCTCGCGCAGGACTACCCCGGCGAGGCCGGCATCGTCCTGGTCGACGACGGCAGCACCGACGGCACCGCAGCGCTCGCGCTCCGCCTGGCCGCCGAGCAGCCCGGCCTGCCCCTCACCGTGCTCACCCCCTCCGACCCGCCGCCCGGCTGGACCGGAAAGCTCTGGGCGCTGCGCCACGGCATCGGCCACGTGACCGGGGTGGGGGCGCAGGCCCCCGCGTACCTGCTGCTCACCGACGCCGACATCGCGCACGAGCCGGACAGCCTGCGCGAGCTGGTCGCCGCCGCGACCTCCGCGGACCTCGACCTCGTCTCCCAGATGGCCCGGCTGCGCGTCGCCAGCGTCTGGGAGCGGCTCGTCGTGCCCGCCTTCGTGTACTTCTTCGCCCAGCTGTACCCCTTCCGCCGGATCAACCGCCCCGCCGCGCGCACCGCGGCCGCCGCCGGGGGCTGCGTGCTGCTGCGCACGGAGGCGGCCGTGCGCGCCGGGATCCCGGACTCCATCCGGCAGGCCGTCATCGACGACGTCGCCCTCGCCCGGGCGGTGCGGCGCTCCGGCGGGCGGATCTGGCTCGGGCTGGCGGAGCGGGTGGACAGCGTGCGGCCGTATCCGGCGCTGGCGGACCTGTGGCGGATGGTGTCGCGCAGCGCGTACGCCCAACTCCGCCACCGGCCGCTGCTGCTGGCCGGGACGGTGGCCGGGCTGGCCCTGGTCTACCTGGTCCCCCCGGCGGCGTTCCTCGCCGGGCTCGCGGGCGGGCGGCCCGCCGTCACGGCGGCCGGAGGGCTGGCCTGGCTGCTGATGGCCGGCACCTACCTGCCGATGCTGCGCTACTACCGCCAGCCGGCGGCGCTCGCGCCGCTGCTGCCCGTCACCGCGCTGCTGTACCTGCTCATGACCGTCGACTCGGCCGTGCAGCACTACCGGGGGCGCGGGGCGGCCTGGAAGGGGCGTACCTATGCCCGCCCCAGCGACGCCTGAAACCACCCGGGTGGGGGAAATGCGGACTGACGGGCCGTCATGCCGACGTCGCCCGAGGTCACCGCGTTATGACAGAGCGTCAGCCCCGGATAGGTGCAACCGCCAACCGGCGAGTACGAGTGGGAATAAGCCGGGGCGCATGTGGCGAATCGTGCAGGTGAACGTCAAGTGAAAGCTGAGGCTCTGACCTGGGAATATGCAGGTCAGAGCGGTGTTGGCGGCACCTGGCTATGGACCCGGTGAAGTCGTGGGCTTAACTTGTCTCCCATGACCTCCCCCCGCTCCACTTATGGCGGCGGTTACTACTCCGCGCCCTCTTTCCCGGACACCCCCATCTACGACTCCCTGGTCGCAGAACGAGGGACTCCGCAGATCGCCCCGATCCGCGTTCCGGCCGCCTACGACTCCCCCGGTGCCGGGTACTCGAGCGGTGGATACCTCCCGGCCCTCGCCTCCTCCCTGCCCGCGCTCCCGCCCGCGTCCCCGCAACCGACGCCGGCCCCCGCGTACGGGTACGGGTACCAGCAGCAGCCGGCCGCGCCGGCCCCGATGCCGGTTCCGCTTCAGCACGCGCCCGCCCCGTTCGTCCCGCAGCAGCAGCTCGCGCCGCGGGCCGGGTTCGTCCCGCAGCCCCAGCCGCAGCAGCCGCGGCCGCCGGCGGCGGGCACCGGGTACGAGGCCATGCGCCCGGCGGCCCCGCGCCCGATGGCGGCACCCGTGCCGATGGCGGCCTCGATGCCCATGGCCGCCTCCGTGCCGATGCAGGCGCCGATGCAGATGACGGCCCCGATGCAGATGGTGTCGCCCGTGCCGACGGCCGTGCCGACCGCCGCCGCCGTCCCCTCGTACCAGGACCCGTACGGGGGCCAGTACCAGAGCCGCGGCTACTGAGCCGACCGCACGGAGCCCCGGCCGCACCGGCGCCGGGGCCGGGGGCCCGAGGCCGCCGGGCGCGGCCGGAAACCAGTGGCCGGAAGCCTGCGCCCTGCGCGAAACGACCTGGTGAGGGGGCCCGGGCGGCTGGCAAGATGCCCCCATGTCGAACTTGTACGTCCAGTCCCTCCACGTCCATCCCGTCAAATCGGTTGCGGGGACCTCTCCCGACGAGATGACCGTGGAGCCCTGGGGTCCGGCCGGCGACCGCCGCTGGGCCGTCGTCGACACCACGGGCGCGGTCATCACCCAGCGCCAGCAGGCGCGCCTCGCCCTGGCCTCCTCCCGCCCGCTGGCCGACGGCCGGATCGGGCTGTCCGCGCCCGGCATGGCGGACCTGGTCGTGGAGGTGCCGGAGCCGGGCCCGCTGGAGCCGGTCGTCCTGTTCGGCAAGAAGGTCGACACGGTGGCCGCCTCGACGGCCGCCGCCGAGTGGTTCAGCGCCTACCTCGGGGTGCCCGCGCGGCTGGTCCACCTCGACGATCCGGCCGTCCGCCGGCCCGTGGACCCCGACTACGCCCTGCCCGGCGAGACGGTGAGCCTCGCCGACGGCTATCCGGTGCTGCTGGCCACCACCGCCTCGCTGGAGGACCTCAACTCCCTGATCGCCACAGGGGACCACCCCGACGAGGGGCCGCTCCCCATGAACCGCTTCCGGCCCAACCTGGTGGTCGACGGTCCCCTCGAACCCTGGGCCGAGGACGGCTGGCTGCGGATCGCGATCGGCGACGCCGTCTTCCGGGGGGTGCGCGAGTGCGGGCGGTGCATCGTCACCACCACCGACCAGGCCACGGCCGAGCGCGGCCGCGAGCCCCTGAAGACCCTGGCCCGCCACCGGCGCATCGGCAAGTCGCTGGCCTTCGGGCGCCTGCTGGTGCCGGTCGTCCCGGGCACGGTGCGCGTGGGCGACGAGGTACGCGTCCTGGAGTGACCCCGCCCCCGTCCCGGACCCGCCCCGCTCCCGGCTCCGGCCCGGCCGCCACCGACCACGGCGGACGGGCGCGCAGGGGGAATGACACCTTCGAGGGGCTCCCGGGGCCCGCTGGAACCAACCGGCGGCGCGGGGCCGTTGGAGCATGCGGGACGAACGCGGACCCGTCGGGGCACGAGCACCGGATCGGGTGACGGGCGCCCCGCGCGTCCCGGAATGCGCGTCCGCGGGACATGCGCCAGGCTTGGACGCGCGGACAGACTCAGACTGGCATGGGCAGGGGGAGCCGGACCGTGCGGACGGCAATGGGTGTGTGGCGCTGGCGGCGCAATCCGCTGCGCAGGCGGACCGACCTGGTCGAGGCGTGGGTGGCCTGCGTCGCGCTGGTGTGCGTGCTGCTGGTGGCCCCGGCCGTCGGGTGGGCCGCCGGCCTCCGGGTGGACGGGATCCTCCAGCGCGCGGCGCGCGAGCAGCGGCAGGAGCGGTACCTCGTCCCGGCCGTGGTGGTCCGGCCCGCGGGCGCGGCCGCCGCACGGGCCGGAGCGGCCGCCGATCCGGCGGCGCAGCGGACGGTCCCGGCGCGGACGACGATCGTGGCCTCGTGGACCGCGCCCGACGGGACACGGCACGAGGGCGCCGTGCCGGCGGCGGAGGAACCGCCCCTTCCGGGCGACCGGTTCCGGATATGGACCGACATCCGGGGCCGGCTCGTGGGACGGCCGCTCGACCCCGGCGCCGCCTCCTTCCACGCCGCCATGGCCGGGCTGGCCGCCGCGCTCACCGCGGCCGCGCTCGCGGAGACGCTCCGCCGCCTCGTCGTACGCCGGCTCATGCATCGGCGGTACACGCGTCTGGACCGGGCGTGGGCGGCGGCCGGGCCCGACTGGGGGCGGGCGGATGCGGGCAGCTGACCTGGCAACTCCCGGGCCCCGCGCGCGCTACGGTGGATCCGCAGGCCCGTCCGGCCGCTTCGGCGGCCCGGGGGGCCGCGGCCGCTTCAGCCGCTCCGGCCGGTCCGGCAGCGCGAGTACGAGGGTGGGGGCACGGCAGCACGATGGCTCAGGGCACGGTCCAGGTGACGCACGGCGGGGCCTCGCGGTGGCGGCGGCGGTCAGGTGAGTATCCGACGCTGAGCGCGGCCCTGGAGGCCGCGGGCGACGGCGACGTGCTGTCCGTCGCCCCGGGGACCTACCGGGAGAACCTGGTCCTGGTCCATGCCGTCACCCTGCGCGGGCCCGAGGGCGCGGCGGCCGGATCGGTGCGGATCGCCCCGCTGGACGGGGTCGCGCTGACGGTGCGCGCCTCGGCCGTGGTGCAGGACCTCTACCTGGAGGGGGCGGACCGGGCGGCGCCCGCGCTGCTCGTCGAGGAGGGCTCCCCCGAGTTCAGCGACCTGCGCGTGCACACCCGGTCGGCGTCCGGCATCGAGGTGCGCGGCGGGGCCCGTCCCCTGGTCCGCCGGTGCACGGTGGAGAACCCGGCCGGGGTGGGGATCGCCGTCCTGGACGGCGGGGGCGGGGTGTTCGAGGAGTGCGAGGTGGTCGCCGCCGGGCAGGCCGGGTTCTCGGTGCGCGGCGGGCACCCCCGGCTGGAGCGCTGCCGCATCCACCACGCGATCGGCGCGGGCATCGCCGTCACCGGCGAGGGCTCGGGGCTGGAGGCGCTGGGCTGCGAGGTGTACGAGATCAAGGGCAGCGGGGTGCAGGTGGCGGCGCGGGCCGCGGCCCGGCTGACGGACTGCTCGGTGCACCGCACCTCGGGCGACGGGGTCACCCTCGACACCGACGCCGTGCTCGCGCTCTCCGGCTGCGACATCCACGACATCCCGGAGAACGCCGTGGACCTGCGCTCCCGGTCCGTGCTGACGCTCAGCCGCACCACGGTCCGCCGGTTCGGGCGCAACGGCCTGTCGGTGTGGGACCCGGGGACCAGGGTGGAGGCCGAGTCCTGCGAGATCCACGACAGTACGGGCGACTACCCGGCGGTGTGGGTCAGCGACGGCGCCACCGCCTCCCTGGCCTCCTGCCGGCTGCACGACGTGCCGGACGCCCTGTTCGTCCTGGACCGGGGTTCGCGCGCCGACGTGGTGGACAGCGATCTGGTCCAGGTGCGCAACACCGCCGTCTCCGTGAGCGACGGCGCGACCGCCCGGCTGGAGGACTGCCGGATCCGGGAGGCGGGCACCGGGGCGTGGTTCCGGGACCATGGCAGCGGCGGCACCCTGAGCGACTGCACGGTGGACGGGGTGCAGACCGGGGTGATCGTCACCAAGGGCGCCGACCCGGTCCTGGAGCGGGTCTCGGTCGGCTCCCCCGCCGAGGCCGGGTTCTACGTGTCGGCGGGCGGCCGGGGCACCTTCACCGGCTGCCGGGTGACGGACAGTTCCGGCTTCGGTTTCCACGTCCTCGACGGCTGCCGCGCCACGCTCACCGGCTGCCACACCGAGCGCTGTGCGCGCGGGGGCTACGAGTTCGCGGAGGACGGGCCGCTCGCCGAGGGGTGCACGAGTGACGGGCCGGGGGCCCGGCTCACCGCCGAGGCCGCCTCGGGCTCCGCGCCCGCCGGGGCGCGGCCGGGGTGGTGGTCGAGCCGCCGCCGTTGTAGGCGGAGTTCGACAGGCCGACG
>NZ_JBFBGN010000180.1:0-12040 GCF_040684675.1 Streptomyces sp. NPDC089915
CGACAAATCCCAAACAGGACAGCCGAAGCGTCAGTCAGTCGATGAGTCAGACCCACCGGCAACATCACCACGAACATCATCACTGTCAGTCGAGGACGTCCGGGATCGGGTCGGTGTTCCCGCGCCGCAGCGCCGTGCCGGAACCCGCGGCCGGGCCGAGGGCCCAGTCGGACAGTGCCATCGAGTCCGCGTACCGCTCCTCGTCGCCGAGGAGCACGCCGACGACCGTCTTCCCGCCCCGCGTCACCGAGAAGACCAGGCACTTGCCCGCGGCCGTGGTGGTCCCCGTCTTCACCCCGACGGCGCCGGGGAATCCGTAGCCGGTGGGCCGCGGCTGGACCAGCAGGTTGCTGTTCGACCAGCTCGCGAGGGTCGAGGTGCCGCCGGTGGCGTACGCGGCCGTCTTCACCAGGGTCCGGAACAGCGGGTCCGTCATCGCGCGCCGGGTGAGCTTGGCGAGATCGCGGGGAGTGGTCAGGTTGTTCCCGGTGGGCGAGATGCCGTCGAAGCTGTCGTACACCGTGCCCGTCATCCCCAGCGCCTTCGCCTCGGCGTTCATCCTCGCGATGAAGTCCGCGGTGCGCCCGGCCGTGCTCGTGCCGGTCCCGAAGGCGTCCGCGAGCGCGTACGCCGCGTCGCAGCCCGAGGGCAGCATCATCGCGTACAGCAGCTGACGGACCGTGGGGGTCGCCCCCGCCCTCAGCCCCGCCGAACTCGCGCCCTTGCGGTAGACGTAGTCGAGGTACAGCTGCTTGACGGTGACCTTCCGGTCGAGGTCCAGACCGGGCCGGGACAGGACCACGACGGCCGTCATGATCTTGGTCGTACTCGCCATCTGGCGCCTGGCGTCCGGCGCCTTGGACGTGAGCGCGGCCCCCGTGGAGCCGTCGACCAGGATCGCGCCGGCCGCGCTGAGCGCGGGCGCGGCGGCGGCCTGGGCGGGTACGGCGGCCGTGAGCAGGGCGCCGGCGGTGACGGTGACGGCGAGCGCGCCCCGGGCGCGCCGCATCAGGTTGGCGATCATCCGATCCTCACAGGAGTGGGAGAAGCCGGGCGGGGCAGGACACGACCTGGTCTCCCCACCTCCGCGCCACCTGACACGGCGTCACCCGCCCCCGACCCCGACCGGCCTTGCCCCGCCGAGCCCGGCCGGATCCGGAAAGACTCCCGGACCGCTGGACGGACACGCGCGGCGCGGTAGGCTCCGGACATCGCCCTTGACCCGCGGAACGCGGGCAGGGAGCAGACCTTTCGGGAGATTCCACATGCTTCGCACCATGTTCAAGTCCAAGATCCACCGGGCCACCGTCACCCAGGCCGACCTGCACTACGTCGGTTCCGTGACCATCGACGCCGACCTGCTCGACGCCGCCGACCTGCTGCCGGGGGAGCTCGTCCACATCGTGGACATCACCAACGGCGCGCGGCTCGAGACGTACGTCATCGAGGGGGAGCGGGGGTCCGGGGTCATCGGGATCAACGGGGCCGCCGCGCACCTCGTGTACCCCGGGGACCTGGTCATCCTCATCAGCTACGCGCAGGTCGAGGATGCCGAGGCACGGGTGCTGAAGCCGCGGGTCGTGCACGTCGACGGGGACAACAGGATCATCGAGCTGGGGGCGGACCCGTCCGCTCCCGTGCCCGGTACGGACCAGGAGCGCAGCCCCCACGCGGTGGCTGTCTGAGGGGAGTCGGGGACCATGGCGATCGAGCTGCTGGACGAGCGCAAGGCGGGGCGGCTGCTGGCCGTCGAGGACGACGCGGTGGTGGGCTTCATCGCCTACTTCACGCTGGAGGCGGAGCCGCACGCCCTCGTGGCCGTGCACACGGTCGTCGAGCCGGGGCACGAGGGGCGGGGGATCGCCGGGGACCTGGTGGGCCGGTTCTACGCGATCGCCGCCGAGGAGGGGGTGCCCGTGGTGCCGCTCTGTCCCTATGCCGCGCGGTGGGCCGCCAAGAACCCCGAGCGGGCGCCCGCGGCGCCGGCGGAGGTCGTCGACGCGGCGATCGCGCAGCTGGACCGGGACTCCGACCTCTGGTGACGGAGCCGGTGCTGACCCTGCTGCACACCTCGCCGGTGCACGTGCCCGTGTTCGACGCGCTGCGGGACGAGCGGCACCCCGGGGCCGAGCTGCGGCACCTCGTGGTGCCGCGGCTGCTCGACCGGGCCCGGGAGAGCGGGCCGCGGTCCGTGGCGGACGAGGTGTGCGAGGTGCTGGACGGGGTGCGCGGGCCCGTGCTCGTCACCTGTTCGACCGTGGCGGCCCCGGGGGCGGAGGCGCTGGGGCCCCGGCTCGGGGTGCCCGTGCTGCGGGTGGACCGGCCGATGGCGGCCGAGGCCGTACGGCGTGGGGCGCGGATCGCCGTGCTGGCCGCGCTCGCCTCCACCGTCGAGCCCACCGAGGAGCTGCTGGCCGAGGAGGCCGGCGGGCGGGCGGTGACCGTGCGCAGCCGGGTCGTCGACGGGGCCTGGGAGCGGTTCGAGGCCGGGGACGCCGACGGGTACCTGGAGGTGGTGGCCCGGGCCGCGGACGCGGTGGAGGACGCCGACGTCATCGTGCTGGCCCAGGCCTCCATGGCCGGGGCCGCCCGCCTCGTGCGCACCCGCCTGCCCGTGCTGTCCAGCCCCGCCCCGGGGCTGGCGGCCGCGCTGCTCGGGGGCCGGACGGGCTGAGGCTCGGGGGGCGTACGGGCCGAGATCGGGGGAAGGTGGGGTCTATGGTGCGAAACGCGGAACAGACGCAGCCGCCGGTCCCCGAACCGGACCCCGTCCCCTCCCCGAACCCGCCGCTGCCGGACCCCGGACCGGTGCCGAGGCCGGTGCCGCCGGTCCCGCCGCCGTTCCCCGAGCCCGACCCGGTGCCCCCGCCGCCCGGCCCCGCGCCGATCCCGCAGCCGGGCCCGCTGAGCTGAGTCCGGCTGAGGCCGGCTGAGGCCCGTACGGGGGTCAACTCCGGTTTCGGAACGGCTGGTTGTCGCCCTTGTCAGGACATCGGGACGCCGTTAGGTTGTGCGGTTCCTGATGTCTTCCAGGGGGACTCCCATGGGTGTACGGGGCCGGCACCGCCGGTATCAGCCGAGCAGCATCAACCGGGCCTCGCTCGTCGTCACCGCAGGTGGCGCCGGTATCGCGCTCCCCCTCATCGGCGCCGGGGACGCCCAGGCGGCCGCCGTGGACACCTGGAACAAGGTCGCCGCCTGCGAATCGACCAGCAACTGGCAGACCAACACCGGCAACGGCTACTACGGCGGGCTCCAGTTCAGCCAGAGCACCTGGCGGGAATTCGGCGGCACCGCCTACGCCCCGCGCGCCGACCTGGCGACCAAGGACCAGCAGATCGCCGTCGCGGAGAAGGTGCTCAAGGGGCAGGGCCCCAACGCCTGGCCCGCCTGCGGACCCCGCGCCGGGCTCAGCCGGAGCGCCGCCGCACCGGCGGCCGACGCCAAGCCGTCCGCGAAGCCCTCGGCGAAGCCTTCCGCCCAGCCCTCCGCCCAGCCGTCCGCGAAGGCCCCGACGCCCGCTGCGAAGCCGCCGCAGACGCAGGCGCCCATGGACCGGATCCAGCCGACCAAGGCCACCACCGGCACCCCCGTCAGCATGCCCAGCCCGACGGGCACCACCGTCCTGCCGAACCCGTACACCGTCGCGCCCGGGGACTCGCTGTCCTCGATCGCCGGCCGGCAGCACGTCGAGGGCGGCTGGCAGGCCCTGTACGAGACCAACCGCGAGACCGTCGGCGGCAACCCGAACCTGATCTTCCCGGGCCAGCGGCTCACCCTCCGGGTCACCGTCGCGCCCCCCGCGCAGAACCCGGAGAAGCCGCCGCGCACCGCCGAGCCGGTCAAACCCGTCGAGCCGAACAAGCAGCAGGACGACGCGAAACCCGAGACCAAGCCCAAGCCGGAACAGCCCAAGCCGGAGCAGTCCAAGCCCGCGCCCGAGCCGTCCAAGCCGGCCGAGAAGCCCGCGGAGAAGCCCAAGCCCGAGCAGGCGGCCCAGCCCGCCAAGCCGGCCGAGAAGCCCTCAGCGGAGCAGAAGCCCGCCTCGGGAGGGTTCACCGCCCCCGTCGACGCCGCCCTCGGCACCGCCTACCACGTCGCCGGCTCCTCCTGGTCGAGCGGCTACCACACGGGCGTCGACTTCCCCGTGCCGACCGGCACCAGCATCAAGGCCGTCGGCCCGGGCACCGTCGAGTCGGCCGGCTGGGCCGGGGCCTACGGCTACCAGGTCGTCATCAAGCACGCCGACGGCCGCTACTCCCAGTACGCCCACCTCTCCGCGCTCGGCGTCAAGGCCGGCCAGCAGGTCTCCGGCGGCCAGCGCATCGGCCGCTCGGGCTCGACCGGCAACACCACCGGACCCCACCTGCACTTCGAGATGCGCACCAGCCCCGCCTACGGCTCCGACATCGACCCGCTGAAGTACCTCCGGGGCAAGGGCGTCGGCATCTGAGGGGGCCGCGGGGCCCGGCTCCCGCACCCGCGGCGGCACGGCCGTGAGCAGCGCCAGGCCGGCCGCCGCCAGCGCGCCGCTCGCCAGCGCCGCCGCGGCCCCGGCGGCCCCGTGGCGGAAGCCCTCGTCGAACAGGGTGACCCCGACGGCGGCCGCCACCACCGGGTTCACCACGGTCACCGTGGCCAGCGGGGCGGTCAGCCCCGCGCCCCGGTAGGCGGCCTGCGACAGGAGCAGACCGGACCCCGCCAGCACCGCGATCGCCGCCAGGCCCGGCCCCGTCCCGCCCGGCACGTCCGGGCCGCCGGGGGCGAGGCCCTCGGCCACCGACTTCGTGAACACCGAGGCCATCCCGAAGGCCGTCCCCGCCGCCGCGGCCAGCAGCACGCCGCGCGGCACCGCCCGCTCCATCCGGCCCGCCGCCAGGACCAGCGCCGCCACCGCCACCGCCGTCACGGTCAGCAGCACGCCCCGCTCACCGCCCGCCAGGGCCGGGCGGCCCGGCCCGTCCCCGCCCGTCAGGGCCAGCAGCCCGGCCAGGCCCGCCGTCGCCAGCACCGCCCCGCGCCAGGCAGCCGCGCCCGCCCGGCGCCGCACGCACACGGCCGCCATCGGGAGCGCGAAGACGATCGTCAGCGCGCCGAGCGGCTGGACCAGGCTCAGCGGCCCGTACGCCAGCGCCACCACGTGCAGCAGCGAGCCCGCTCCGTTCAGCGCGGCCGCCGCCCACCAGCCCGGGCGGCGCAGCGGAGCCAGGGCGCGGGGGTCCGGGGAGTCCGCCGCGACGCGTTCCTGGACGATCGCACCGCCCGCGTACGCGACGGCCGACACCAGGCAGAGCAGGACCGACAGGGCCAGGGCACTCATGGGATCCACCATGCCCGACCGGGGCCCGCCGTTCATCCGTCCACGGGCCCCTTGATCGAGGGCCGAGTCATCCTCCTGGCATACACCAGGGGGAGTACGCGCAAGCCGCACCCGTACGGACGAAGGGGAGTGATCCCCTCCATACCGTGACACCCCACTCGCGGTCGGTGAGGGTGACGCGAACGGGTTTGGTCCCGGGCGTGTCGGCTCCGTACAGTTTCCGTTTTGGGGACTTCCGCAGCAGGCGGACGCGGACGAGCGAGCAAGGAACGGCAGCGGCCATGACGGTGACCGATACCGAAGACAACCAGGCATACGGGCCGGGCATCGATCCCGAGCGCCTCGCCGTCTGCCTCAGCGTGCTCGACGAGCTCGACGAGATCGACGTCGACCACCCGGACGCCATCACCGTGCGCCGCGCCACCGCCGGCATCTACCGGACGGTCAAGCAGCGCCGCCGCCAGGAGCGCCGCGCGGCCAAGACCGCCAACGACAAGGCCGTCACCGAGGCGACCGCGACCGGCTCCGCCGAGCGCATCGACGACGAGACCGAGGGCATCCTGCCCTCCTCGGTCACCGAGGCCGGCCGGATCGCCGGGATACTCCAGCGCCCGCGCTCCTGCTACGTCTGCAAGACGCGGTACGTCGAGGTCGACTACTTCTACCACCAGCTCTGCCCGGACTGCGCCGCCGAGAACCGCGCCCGGCGCGAGGCCCGCGCCGACCTCTCCGGCAAGCGCGCGCTGCTCACCGGCGGCCGCGCCAAGATCGGCATGTACATCGCGCTGCGGCTGCTGCGCGACGGCGCCCACACGACGATCACCACCCGCTTCCCCAAGGACGCCATCCGCCGCTTCAAGGCGATGGAGGACTCGGCGGAGTGGATGCACCGCCTGGAGGTCGTCGGCATCGACCTGCGCGACCCGGCCCAGTCCGTGGCCCTCGCCGAGCAGGTGGCCGCAGCCGGTCCGCTCGACATCCTGATCAACAACGCGACGCAGACCGTGCGCCGCCTGCCCACCGCCTACGCCGCGCTGGTCGAGGGCGAGAGCGCCCCGCTGCCGGCCGGCGAGCTCCCCGCCCACCACGTGATCGGCGCCTTCAACTCCGGCGCGGTCGACGGCCTGGCCGCGCTGCCCGTCGGCGTGAGCGGCCTGGAGGCGCAGAAGGTCGCCGACCTCGCCCTCGTCGCGGGCAACGCCAGCCTGGAGCGGCACCTCGCCGGGACCGCCATCGACGCGGGCGGCCTGCTGCCGGACGTCGTGGAGTCCAACACCTGGGTGCAGACCATCGACCAGATCTCCCCGGTGGAGCTGCTCGAAACCCAGCTGTGCAACTACACCTCGCCGTTCATCCTGATCAGCGCGCTGCGCCCGTCGATGGCCGAGGCCGCGCGCAAGGCGTCCAGCGGTCGTGCGTACGTGGTCAACGTCTCGGCGATGGAGGGCGTGTTCAGCCGCGGCTACAAGGGCGCGGGGCACCCCAACACCAACGCGGCCAAGGCCGCGATGAACATGGTGACGCGGACCAGCGGCCAGGAGATGTTCCAGACCGACCGCATCCTGATGACCTCGGTCGACACCGGCTGGATCACCGACGAGCGCCCGCACTTCGACAAGCTGCGCCTGGCCGAGGAGGGCTTCCACGCGCCCCTCGACCTGGTCGACGGCGCGGCCCGGGTCTACGACCCCGTCGTCCGCGGCGAGGCCGGCGAGGACCTGTACGGAGTCTTCCTCAAGGACTACTCGCCCGCCAACTGGTAGCCGTACCACGGGCCGGCCCCGTCCCCGCGCAGGTGGGGGACGGGGCCGGCCCGTCATCCTTTCGGGTCAATCCCGGCGTCAGAGTTGGTAGGCCCCGGCCGCGACGAGTTCGAGCACCGGACGCCAGTCCTCCACGACCCCGGCGTCCGGCCCCGCCGCCCGTCCCGCCTGGGCGGCCTGGTGCAGGACCTCCGCGTCGGCAGCGGCCGCACCCCCTCCCAGCAGCCCCGCCACCCGCTCGCCCAGCAGCGCGCGCAGCGCCCCGGCCGCCTCCGCCCCCGGGGCCGCCGGGAGGCCCTCCAGCCCGTGGAGCAGCCCCGCCACCTGCAGTTCCTTGTCGTACGGGTGCGAGCGGCGCAGCAGGGCCGCGGTGCGCAGTCCGAGGTCCCGCCCGGGCGCGTCCGGTCCGGCGTGATGGGCGTGCAGCAGCTCCATCAGCTCGTCGACACTGCCGATCGCGGGCACTCCTGACCTGGCCATCGCCGTTCCCTCCGTCGTCCGCGCTCGCACGCCGCCGCCTTCGCCGAGCAGATCAGCCCCGGCGGACACGCCGGAGGACGAGTTCCTGAACTCGCGGCGAAAACAAGCGGTCCAGCGTGGATTTTACCGTTCCATCGAGCGGGGCCCCGCTCATATGTGTAACCTGATGCGCAAGGAACCCCCACCCGGGCTCCGCTCCACCAAGGCGCCACCGCGTCCGGAAGACCTTTTAATTTCCCTATCCGGCACGCGGTCGAGCCTGCCGGGTTACGCGACACAAGGGAGTGCGCGGTGACTGAGACGACCAAGCCCAACCCGACCATGGAGCTCACGGGACGGGGGGCGAACACCCGGTCCGACGAACTCGGCAGCCTCGAGGTCTGGGCCCGATCCGCCCCCATCAGGCTGGCGGGCTACGAGGACGACCTCGCGGAGCCGCACATCCTGCCCGGCATCGACTAGGCCCGGCCCGCCGGAGCCGGATCCGCCAGAGCCACCGGCCCACGGCCCGCACGACGCCCCCGCGCCCCCGCACCCCACGGTGACGGGGGCGCGGCACGACCGTCCGGACCCCGCCGGAGGTTCCCGTTCCCGATCAGCCCTCAGCGTCATCGCTGACGGCGATCACGGCTTTCACCGCCCCGCCCGCCCGGGCAGGCTGACCGGTATGAAGAAGCTGCTGATGCTGGGCGGAACCGAATTCGTCGGCCGCGCGATCACTGAGGACGCCCTGGAGCGGGGCTGGGACGTCACCGTCTTCCACCGGGGCCGGCACGCCCCGCCGCCCGGCGTCCGCGCCGTGCACGGGGACCGCACCGCGCCCGGGGGCCTGGCCGCCCTCGCCGAGGGCACCTGGGACCTCCTCGTCGACACCTGGAGCGGCGCCCCCACCGCCGTACGCGACACCGCCCGCCTGCTCGCCGGCCGCGCCGGGCGGTACGCCTACGTCTCCACCTGCTCCGTGTACGCCTACCCGGCCCCGGCCGGCCGGACGGAGGACGGCGTCCTGGTCGAGGGCTCGCCCGACGCCGGCCCGACCGCCTACCCCGAGGACAAGCGGGGCGCGGAACTCGCCGTCCAGGAGGCCTTCGGCGACCGGGCCCTCCTGGTCCGCGCCGGGCTGATCCTCGGCCCGTACGAGAACGTCGGCCGGCTGCCCTGGTGGCTGGACCGGACCGCGCGCGGCGGCCCCACCCTCGCCCCCGGCCCCCGCGACCTGCCGATGCAGTACGTCGACGTCCGCGACCTCGCGCACTGGACCCTGGACGCCGCCGAGGCCGGCCTCGGCGGCCCCTACGACGTGTCCTCCCCGTCCGGACACGCCACCATCGGCTCCTTCCTCGAAGCCTGCGCGGCCGTCACCGGGGGCGCCGCCGAGCTCCGCTGGACCGACCCGGAGCGCATCGTGGAGGCGGGTGTCGAGCCCTGGACCGAGCTGCCCTGCTGGCTGCCCCCGGGCGAACTGCACGACCACATGTTCCGCGCCGATGTCACCAAGGCCCTCTCCGCCGGACTGAAGTGCCGCCCGGTCGAGGAGACCGTCGCCGACACCTGGGCCTGGCTCCGGTCGCTCGGCGGTAAGGCGCCGCTGCGCCCGGACCGGTCCGCCAAGGGCCTCGACGCCGAGCGGGAGGCGGCGCTACTCGGGCTCGGCCGCTGAGGCCTCCGCGAGCCGGGTCGGCGGCAGGTACTCCCGTACCGGCCTGCGGTGCCACCAGGCGCCCGTCTCGCGCAACTCCCGCCAGGTGGTGAACCGGTAGCGGTACAGCCGGGCCCGCACGAAGCGCGGCGGGGCGTCCGGGAACGGGTTGTGGGCCAGCAGCCGCAGCGTGTCCCGGTCGCCCGCCAGCAGCCGCTCGACGAACGGCCCGAACCAGTCCCGGGCGTAGCCGGGGGAGAGGGCGGCGAACCACATCAGCCAGTCGAGCCGCAGGTGGTAGGGGGCGAACTGGCGGGGGAGCCGCCGCGGGTCGCCGGGCTTCCCCTTGAAGCCGTACTCGCGCCAGTCGCCGTCCTCCCGGGGGACGCGGTCCGAGGTCCCCTCGACCACGACCTCGTCGCGGATCCGGCCGACCGTGCCGAAGGCGCCGTAGGTGTTGACCAGGTGCAGGGAGTCGAAGGAGCGGTTCATCACCTGGCGGCGCGAGACCATGTTCAGCACCGGGTGCCGGCTCAGCACGAGCACCAGCACGGTCAGCGCGCACACCGTGACCGCGTACCACAGGGGTGCCCCGCGCGAGGCGGCGGCGGGCGGCGGCCCGGCGATCCCCGTGAAGTCGACGGCCGACAGGGCCAGCGTGATCGTCAGCCAGTTCAGCCAGGCGAAGTTGCCCGAGAACACCAGCCACAGCTGGGTGGCCACCATGGTCCAGGCCGCGTACGAGGCCACCGGTTGAGGGGTGAACAGCAGCACCGGCACGGCCAGTTGCGTGAGGTGGTTCGCGGCGCACTCCACCCGGTGCAGCGGCTTCGGCAGGTGGTGGAAGAACCAGCTCAGCGGCCCCGGCATCGGCTGGGTCTCGTGGTGGTGGTAGAGGCAGGTCAGCCGCCGCCAGCAGGCGTCCCCGCGCATCTTGATCAGGCCGGCGCCGAACTCCACCCGGAACAGCACCCACCGCAGCAGCCACAGCACCGCCGCCGGCGGCCCCACCCGGGCGTTGCCCAGGAAGACCGCGAGGAAGCCCACCTCCAGCAGCAGCGACTCCCAGCCGAACGAGTACCAGGTCTGGCCGACGTTGACGATCGACAGGTACAGCAGCCAGAGCACCGCCCACATCCCCATGGCCGCAGCCAGCGGCACCAGGTCCCCGGCGCCCGCCGCCAGGGCCGCCGCCAGGGCGGCGCCGCCCCAGGCGCAGCCCGCGAAGAGCCCGTCGGAGTAGCGCAGTTGGAACAGGCTCGGGGCGTGCCGGAAGGGCACGTACCGCACGTAGCGGGGCACGGGCAGCATGCCGCGGGCACCGATCAGCGCCCGGAACTGGAGGGCGGCCCCGGCGAAGGCGAAGAGGTAGACGCCGGCCAGGGCCCGCTGGAAGACCAGCCGGCCCAGCCAGTACCCGGGCGCCGTGAACCAGTCCATCGACTCCAGTATCAGCCGGTGGCGGCCAGCGTGCGCAGGTGGCGGCCGAGACTGCGGACGAAGGCGCGCTGGAGGACGGGCAGCAGCGGCCCCGCGAGGCGCGTGTACCAGGCGGCGGGGCGGCTGAAGGCGGTCACCTCGAACCAGACGTTGCCGTCGGCGGCCAGTTCCACCAGGAAGGACTCCTCCCCGCAGGCGGGGTGACCGGTGAGGGTCCCGTAGGTGAATCCGGTCAGGCCGGGGGTGTGCGCGGTGGCGACCACCTCGCACGGAACGCCGATCCGCAGCGGCCCGGCGCCGAGGCCGATCTCCACCCGTGCCCCCGGGACGGCCGGTCCGTCCGCCCGGACGCTCGCCCCGGCGGCCCGGTGCATCCGGAAGGAGAGCACCGCCGCGCCGGCCGCCTCGAAGACCTCCCGGCCGTATCCGATGCGGGTGCGGTGGTGCAGGTGGCGGTACCCGTCGGGCAGCGGCCGCCGGAGGGTCGCGCCGTGTTCGGGGTAGCTGAGGACGTGCCGGGGGGTGCTGAGGAGGCGGGTCACGGGGGGTCTCCGTTCGGGTGGCGGCGGTCGGGGCGGCGGTCGGCGGCGGGGGTCGCGGGGCCGGCGGTCGGGGGCGGGGGTCAGGCGGGGGCGGTGGCCGGCCGGGCGTCCGGGGCCCGGCCGGCGGCGCGCCGCCGCCACGCCAGCAGCGAGCACAGGGCGAAGCCCAGCGCGTTGCCGAGGCCGTGGGTGGCCGCCATCCAGGCCAGGGTCGGGTGGGTGATCCCGGTGGCCTCGCCGGCCGCCCACCACAGGGCGAGCAGCATGGTGGCCACCAGTACGGCCGCCGACGCCGCCAGCAGCGCGCCGGTCGTCCGGTCGCGGGCGGCGGGCCGCAGCTCGCGCCAGGTCGCCAGCGCCACCGTCCACATGCCCGCGCTCAGCACGACCGCGCCCAGCAGCTCGGCCCAGTCGTCCACGAAGTACCCGGCCAGCACGAGCAGGGTCCCCGCCGGCACGCTGTACGCCGCCCAGCGCGCCCGGCGGCCGGTGGCCGCCGAACGGCACACCAGGCCGGCGACGAGGGCGGCGGTGAACCCGGCGAAGTGGAAGTGCGGGACGGTCAGGGCCAGGATGTCCAGGTCGAAGCCGAAGAGCCGGTACCCGGCCCGCTCGGCGACCAGGGCGATCCCGGCGACCGAGGGCGAGGCCAGGGCCGTCAGCACCGCCACCTCGGCCGGGCCGGGGAGGCGTCCGCCGCCGGGCCGGCCGGGGTGGCGGAGCAGCCTAGGGCCTGTCGTCAAACTCCCGTCTGCCCCGCGACGCCTGGTGCGTGCTCTCGCCGCACCGGGCGAAAGCCAAGTACGTCCAGTACGCGGGCTTCCGCCCGGCACGCCGAGAGCACGCACCAGACGCC